>NZ_WQNP01000164.1:68663-84499 GCF_018783905.1 Ruminococcus sp. MCC718 | reverse complement strand
GCAAAAACAGAAAATCATAGCTGGGATGCCGGAAAAGTCACAACAAAAGCAACCTGCACAGAAGAAGGCGAAAAAACATTTACCTGCAGTATCTGCGGTGATGAAAAAACAGAAAAAGTAAGTGCAACAGGTCATCAGCATACGGAAATCCGCAATAAAAAAGAAGCTACCTGCAAGGAAACAGGCTACAGCGGAGATACCTGGTGCAAAGATTGTGGAAAGAAAATCTTATCCGGTCAGACGATTGCAAAAACAGAAAATCATAGCTGGGATGCCGGAAAAGTCACAACAAAAGCAACCTGCACAGAAGAAGGCGAAAAAACATTCACCTGCAGTATCTGCGGTGATGAAAAAACAGAAAAAGTAAGTGCAACAGGTCATCAACATACGGAAATCTGCAATAAAAAAGAAGCTACCTGTAAAGAAGAAGGCTACAGCGGAGATACCTGGTGCAAAGATTGTGGAAAGAAGATCTTATCCGGTCAGGCGATTGCAAAAACAGAGGATCATAGCTGGAATCAGGGAGAGATTACAAAAGAACCAACCTGTAAAGAGGAAGGTGAAAAAACATTTACCTGCAGTATCTGCGGCAATACAAAAACGGAAAAAGTGAGCACAACGGACCATCAGCATATGGAAATCCGCAATCAGAAGAATCCTACCTGCAAGGAAGCAGGATATAGTGGAGATACTTATTGTGCGGATTGCGGAGTGAAAATTTTCTCCGGTCAGACGATTGCAAAAACAAAGAACCATAACTGGGATGGAGGAGTGATCACAACAGAACCGACCTGTACAGAGCGAGGCGAAAAAACATTTACCTGCACGATCTGCGGAAATACAAATACAAAGAAGGTAAATGCAACAGGACACAGTTATGGAGCATATAAAGTTGTCAAAGAGCCGACAAATAAAAGAAAAGGACTGAAGAGCAAAACTTGCAGTGTATGCGGAAAAATAGTTTATGAGGCCATACCAAAGACAAATTTTTCGCCGACAGATTCTTCAGAGACAAATCCGGATCAGAATCCACAGACAAGCCAGAAAACCACGCGAAAAATCAAACTGAACCGCAGGAAACTGACTTTGAAAAAAGGCAAAAGTTTCAGATTGAAAGTTACGTTAACTCCGGCAGACAGCCAGGATAAGATTACTTACAAGACTTCCAATAAGAAAATTGCGACAGTTAGCAAAACAGGAAAGATCAAAGCAAAGAAAAAAGGAAAAGTAAAGATTACGGTGATTTCCGGCAAGAAGAAAGCAGTTTGCACTGTAAAAGTGAAATAGGTGTAAAGGAAATGGAAATGCTTATGAAAAACAGAAAGTTATATCAGATGTTAGCTGTAACAGCAGGAGTGCTGCTTCTTTCTGGCTGTGGTGCTTCCTCCGCACAGGAAACGGGCATAACATCATCCGATCCGCAGGAACCAACCACAATTTCTGAAGAAACAAAAGCACCAGATAGTACAGAAAGTACAGAAAACACAAAAAGCACAGAAAGTAAAGCATCAGAATCCGAATCTTCGGCTGAGACAGCAGCAGAAACAGAATCTCAGTTGCAGCAATCTGAAATACAGACGCAGCAGACGGATCAGCAGATTTCACGAATCAATTATTATGATGCGGATGGCAAACTGATCTACTACGACAGTTATGCTTATTATGATAACGGTTTATTATGCAGCACTACGCTTCATTCCGTTGATTATTATGACAATGGAAACGGAGAACAGGATTCCTATACGGGCAATGAATATACGTTTCTGTATCTGTATGATGCGGATGGTAATATCAAAACAACGATGCCGGGTTCCCTGACAATTGCAGATAACTACAATGATGAGACGGGGGAATTTGTGCTGGATTATGATTATGATGCGGATGGAAATTCAACACCGCTTATCATTTATCCCAAAGAAGAAAGTATTGAGCAGGAGAAGTTTCATGTGGATCCGTCAAAGACAGAAAGAATCTACGGGGCTGCACCGATTCTTCCGACGCGGGCAGAAAATGGATGGACTTCTTCCTATTTAAATGAAATCTTTTCGCAGGATGCACCAACAGACATGACAGAAGTACGGTTTCTGGATATCAACGACGACGGGCAGCCGGAGCTCTGGCTGGATTATGGATATGGTTATGCAGGCGGAGAAGTATTTACAACGGATGGCGGCACGACGGACAAGGTTTACCTGTCACATGGAGCGGCCTATACAATCCCTGGCAGCAATCTGCTGCATACAACCGGTGGACATATGGGTGGATATTATGACGAGATTTATAAGATTGAAAACGGAAAGTTCGCTACAGTTGCCAAAGGCAGTTATGGGGAAACAGAAGATCAGCAAACGGATGAAAACGGTGAACTGATTTACCGTTATTACTGGAATGGTGAGGATGTGTCAGAAGAACAGTATGAGCAGAACCTGAAAGAACTTTTTGATCAGGATCAGGCGGAGGACATTTATCAGAATATCTATACATTTGAACAGAGCAAGGCACTGCTTCAGCAGATGATGTAAAGATTATGAGTGGAAACACGGATTGTACTTAAAAAAAAACAACAAAAACAGTAAAAAAGCTCTTGCATTTACAAGGGCTTTTTATTATAATAGCCAGTGTTGTGACATTGATAGCGTTGAAGCGTGAGGTTGCTGCGGACTCAAATCGCAGGTTTTCCGTGGAGCGAATGTCAAGTTATAAAACTGGCGACAAGTCACTGTACAATATAGAGAACGTCCGGGTAAGCCGGAAACACCGTGTGAGATTTGAGACACACACGGCATAGTGTACAGTCACCGCTTGTCGTACTGAAACAAAGTGCGAAAAGGAGGCGACTTTTTTATTATGGCAACAAGTCAAGTAATGAGAATCACATTAAAAGCATATGACCATCAGCTGGTTGATGCATCTGCAAAAAAAATCATCGAAACTGTAAAAAAGAACGGATCTAGGGTGAGCGGACCGGTGCCACTGCCAACAAAGAAAGAAGTAGTGACAATTCTGAGAGCCGTACACAAATACAAAGATTCCAGAGAACAGTTTGAGCAGAGAACTCATAAAAGACTGATTGATATCGTAGCACCGACTCAGAAAACAGTTGATGCACTCTCCAGACTGGAAATGCCGGCTGGTGTTTACATCGATATCAAAATGAAAAACAAATAATGAATTTGTTCCGTAAATTATCCTAAAGGGTTGATATAGAAGTAACGCAAGTTCCACTTATATCGATTGTTTGACTAGGATGATTGCACAACACAGTGTAATCCGCTGTAGAAAAACAGGAGGTAAATCAATGAAGAAAGCGATTTTAGCAACAAAAGTCGGAATGACTCAAATCTTCAATGAAGACGGAGTGCTTACTCCGGTAACCGTTCTGCAGGCAGGTCCTTGTGTAGTAACACAGATCAAAACAGTAGAAAACGACGGTTACAGTGCAGTACAGGTTGGTTTTGGCGACAAGAGAGAAAGTCTTGTAAACAAACCAATGAAAGGTCAGTTCAGCAAAGCTGGTGTATCCTGCAAGAGATTCGTAAGAGAGTTCAAATTTGAGAATGCTGAGGATTACAAAGTAGCAGACGAGATCAAAGCTGACATCTTTGCAGCTGGTGATAAGATTGATGCTACTGCAATTTCCAAAGGTAAGGGATTCCAGGGTGCGATCAAGAGACATGGTCAGCACAGAGGACCGATGGCTCATGGTTCTAAATTCCATCGTCATCAGGGTTCAAACGGTGCCTGCTCCGATCCGAGCCGTGTATTCAAAGGAAAAGGAATGCCTGGACAGATGGGAAATAAGAGAATCACCATCCAGAACCTGGAAATCGTAAAAGTTGACGTTGAGAACAATCTTCTCTTGGTTAAAGGTGCAGTACCAGGACCTAAAAAATCTTTAGTGACAATTAAAGAGACTGTAAAATCTGGTAAGTAAGCATTTTCGAAAGGAGGAACACACAGATGGCAAACGTATCTGTTTTTAATATGGAAGGCAATGAAGTTGGCACTATGGAGCTCAACGATGCCATTTTCGGTGCGAAAGTAAATGAGCACCTTGTGCATCTGGCAGTTGTAAGTCAGCTTGCAAACAAACGTCAGGGTACACAGAAAGCAAAAACCCGTTCTGAAGTATCCGGTGGCGGAAGAAAACCTTGGAGACAGAAAGGAACCGGTCATGCAAGACAGGGTTCAACAAGAGCTCCGCAGTGGACAGGCGGCGGAATGGTATTCGCTCCGGTGCCACGTGATTACACAATCAGACTGAACAAAAAAGAAAAAAGAGCAGCTCTGAAATCTGTTCTGACTTCTAAAGTTCAGGAAAACAAATTCATCGTTGTTGATGAACTGAAGTTTGACGAGATCAAGACAAAAGCTATGAAAAATGTTCTGGCAAACCTGAAAGCTGACAAAGCACTGGTTATCCTGAATGACAACGACCAGAACGTAGTTCTGTCTGCAAGAAATATCGAAGGTGTTGAGACAGCTCTGACAAATACCATCAACGTATTTGATCTGCTGAAACACAACACCGTTGTAGTTACAAAAGCAGCTGTAGAAACAATCGAGGAGGTGTACGCATAATGGCAAATGTACAGTACTATGATGTGATCTTAAAGCCGGTTATCACAGAAAAAAGCATGAACGCTATGGGCGACAAAAAATACACCTTTTTTGTTCATCCGGAAGCAACAAAAACTCAGATTAAAGAAGCTGTAGAAAAAATGTTCGAAGGAACAAAAGTAAAAAGCGTAAATACCATGAACATCGACGGCAAGAAGAGAAGACGTGGTATGACAGTCGGAAAAACAGCTAAGAGCAAAAAGGCAATCGTTGCTCTGACAGAGGACAGCAAAGATATCGAAATCTTCCAGGGACTCTAAGATCTGACTTAATCAAACGATATACGCAGGCTAAGCGTGACAATAAATAGTTGAAAGGAGAAACAACAATGGGAATTAAAACATATAACCCATATACACCTTCCAGAAGACAGATGACTGGATCTGATTTCTCTGAAATTACAAAAACGGCTCCTGAGAAAAGCTTGGTAGTATCTCTGAGCAAAAACTCCGGACGTAATAATCAGGGTAAGATCACAGTAAGACACCGCGGAGGCGGAAATAGAAGAAAATACAGACTGGTAGATTTCAAGAGAAAGAAAGATGGAATCGCAGCAAAAGTTATCGGTATCGAATACGATCCGAACAGAACAGCTAATATCGCACTGATCTGCTACGCAGACGGTGAAAAAGCATACATCCTGGCACCGGCCGGACTGAAAGTCGGCATGAAAGTTATGAGTGGTGCTGAAGCAGAAGTAAGACCAGGTAACTGCCTGCCTCTGTCTGCTATCCCGGTTGGTACTATGGTACACAACATCGAACTGTATCCTGGAAAAGGCGGACAGCTGGTTCGTTCCGCAGGAAACGGCGCACAGGTTATGGCTAAAGAAGGAAAATACGCAACACTGCGTCTGCCTTCAGGTGAAATGAGAATGGTTCCGATCAACTGCCGTGCAACCATCGGTGTAGTTGGAAACGGAGAACACAACCTGATCAACATCGGTAAAGCCGGAAGAAAACGTCACATGGGTATCAGACCTACTGTTCGTGGTTCCGTAATGAACCCGAATGACCATCCACACGGAGGTGGAGAAGGTAAGACCGGTATCGGTCGTCCAGGTCCATGCACACCTTGGGGCAAACCTGCACTTGGCTTGAAGACAAGAAAGAAAAACAAACAGTCTAACAAGCTGATCGTAAGAAGAAGAGACGGAAAAGCGCTGAATAATAAATAGGATATAGGAGGTTGAATCCATGGCACGTTCACTGAAAAAAGGACCATTTGCTGATGCAAGCTTACTGAAAAAGGTAGATGCCATGAACGCAGCAGGCAGCAAACAGGTTATCAAAACCTGGTCACGCCGTTCTACAATCTTTCCACAGTTCGTAGGACATACAATTGCTGTTCATGACGGAAGAAAACATGTTCCTGTATATGTTACAGAGGATATGGTTGGACACAAACTCGGAGAGTTCGTAGCAACCAGAACCTACAGAGGACATGGTAAGGACGAGAAAAAATCTGGCGTTCGCTAGAATCGGATAATCAGTCGAAAAGGAGGTTATATCTATGGCTAAAGGACATAGATCCCAGATAAAGAGAGAAAGAAATGCTCAGAAGGACACAAGACCGTCAGCTAAGTTATCTTACGCCAGAGTCTCTGTTCAGAAAGCATGCTTCGTATTGGATGCTATTAGAGGCAAAGATGTTCAGACAGCACTTGGTATTGTAACTTACAATCCAAGATATGCATCTGAGCTGATTGCAAAATTATTAAAATCAGCAATTGCAAACGCTGAAAACAACAACGGTATGAGTGTTGAAAACCTTTATGTTGAGGAATGTTACGCAAATAAAGGACCTACAATGAAGAGAATCAGACCAAGAGCACAGGGCAGAGCTTACAGAATCGAAAAGAGAATGAGCCACATCACCATCGTGCTTAATGAGAAATAGGGAGGTAAAGCATGGGACAGAAAGTTAATCCACACGGCCTGAGAGTCGGTGTTATTAAAGACTGGAATTCTAAATGGTATGCTGAAGCTGACTTCGCTGATTATCTGGTAGAAGATCATAAGATCAGAACATACCTCAAGAAAAAACTGTACAGCGCAGGAGTTGCAAAAATCGAAATCGAGAGAGCTTCTGACAGAGTAAAAGTTATCATTTACACTGCTAAACCGGGTGTTGTTATCGGTAAAGGCGGCTCTGAAATCGAAAAAGTAAAAGCAGAAGCTCAGAAACTCACTTCTAAGAAGCTGATTATCGATATCAAAGAAGTTAAGAGACCGGACAGAGACGCACAGCTGGTAGCTGAGAACATCGCTCTGCAGCTTGAAAACCGTGTTTCCTTCAGACGTGCTATGAAATCTACAATGGGACGTTCTATGAAAGCAGGAGCAAAGGGTATCAAGACTTCCGTATCCGGCCGTCTTGGCGGAGCTGATATGGCTCGTACAGAGTTCTACAGCGAAGGTACTATTCCACTGCAGACATTGAGAGCAGATATTGACTATGGATTTGCTGAAGCAGATACAACTTACGGCAAACTTGGCGTTAAAGTTTGGATCTACAAAGGCGAAGTTCTTCCAACGAAAGGCAATAAGGAAGGGAGCGATAAATAATGTTAATGCCAAAAAGAGTAAAGCGTCGTAAACAGTTCCGTGGCTCCATGGCTGGTAAAGCGCTTAGAGGAAATAAAATTACAAATGGTGAATATGGTCTTGTCGCTTTAGATCCATGCTGGATCAGATCCAACCAGATCGAGGCAGCCCGTGTTGCTATGACTCGTTACATCAAACGTGGTGGTAAAGTTTGGATCAAAATTTTCCCAGACAAACCTGTAACTGCAAAACCAGCTGAAACCCGTATGGGTTCCGGTAAAGGAACTCTGGAATACTGGGTAGCAGTAGTTAAACCGGGCCGTGTAATGTTTGAACTTGCAGGAGTTCCGGAAGAAGTTGCTCGTGAAGCATTACGTCTTGCTATGCATAAATTACCTTGCAGATGTAAGATCGTTGCCAAGGCAGATTTAGAAGGCGGTGATAACAGTGAAAATTAATAAGTATGTAGAAGATTTAAGAACGAAATCAGCTGCAGAATTGAATGAAGAATTAGTAGCTGCTAAAAAGGAACTCTTCAACCTGAGATTCCAGAACGCAACAAATCAGTTGGACAATACAAGCAGAATCAAAGAAGTTCGCAGAAACATTGCAAGAATCCAGTCCGTTATTACAGAGAAAGCTGAATAATCAACGGTAACATTCTGCTAGAAAGGAGCAATGGTTAAAGATGGAAAGAAATCTTAGAAAAACTCGTGTCGGCAAGGTCGTAAGCAATAAGATGGATAAAACAATCGTAGTTGCTATCGAAGAGCATGTAAAACATCCGCTTTACAAAAAGATCGTGAAAGACACATATAAATTAAAAGCACATGATGAAAACAACGAGTGCAGCATTGGTGATACAGTAAAGGTTATGGAAACAAGACCGCTGTCCAAGGACAAGAGATGGAGACTTGTTGAAATCGTCGAAAAAGTGAAATAGTATATAGGAGGTATATCAGCATGATCCAGCAGGAAAGTAGACTGAAGGTGGCTGATAACACTGGTGCAAAAGAGATTCTGTGTATCAGAGTTATGGGCGGATCTACCAGAAGATATGCAAGCATTGGTGATGTAATCGTAGCTACGGTTAAAGATGCAACACCAGGCGGTGTTGTTAAAAAAGGTGATGTTGTAAAAGCAGTAGTTGTTCGTACAGTTAGAGAAACACGCCGTAAGGATGGTTCCTACATCAGATTCGATGAGAACGCTGCAGTTATTATTAAAGATGACAAAACTCCAAGAGGAACCCGTATTTTTGGACCAGTAGCCAGAGAGCTTCGTGAAAAACAGTTTATGAAAATTGTTTCACTGGCTCCGGAAGTATTATAAGGAGGTACCAGATGTCAGCTTATAAAATTAAAAAAGGTGATACCGTTAAAGTAATCGCCGGTAAAGATAAAGATAAAGAAGGCAAAGTAATCGCAGTTGACACAAAGAACCACAGAGTTCTGGTTGAAGGTGTAAACATGGTTACAAAGCACACAAAACCGTCAGCAGCTAACCAGCAGGGCGGAATCGTTGAAACAGAAGCTTATATCGCAGTTTCAAACGTAATGTACCTGCACAAAGGTCAGCCGACAAGAATCGGATTCAAGATGGACGGAGACAAAAAAGTTCGTTTTGCCAAGAAAACTGGCGACGTAATTGATTAATTGAGAGAGGAGGTCGCAAAAGTTGAGTAGACTGAAAGAGAAATACCAGAACGAGATCGTAGACGCATTAATGAAAAAATTCGGATACAAGAACATCATGGAAGTTCCGAAGCTTGACAAAGTTGTTATCAACATGGGTGTTGGCGAAGCAAAAGAAAACGCTAAACTTCTGGAAGCAGCTGTAAAAGATATGGAAACCATTACTGGTCAGAAAGCAGTTCTGACAAGAGCTAAAAACTCCGTTGCTAACTTTAAAATCCGTGAAGGCATGCCAATCGGATGCAAAGTAACACTGCGCGGCGAAAAAATGTATGAGTTCGTAGACCGCCTCATCAACCTGTCACTGCCACGAGTACGTGACTTCAGAGGTGTAAATCCTAATGCATTTGACGGCAGAGGTAACTATGCTCTGGGTATCAAAGAACAGTTAATTTTCCCTGAAATCGAGTATGATAAGGTCGATAAGGTAAGAGGTATGGATGTTATTTTCGTAACAACTGCCAAGACAGATGAAGAAGCTCGCGAATTATTAACTCAGTTCAACATGCCGTTTGCAAAATAGTTAGGAGGGAAATTTCATGGCTAAGACAGCAATGAAAATCAAACAGCAGCGTAAACAGAAATTCTCCACAAGAGAATATAACCGTTGCAGAATTTGTGGTCGTCCACACGCATACTTAAGAAAATACGGAATCTGCAGAATCTGCTTCCGTGAACTGGCTTACAAGGGAGAGATCCCAGGCGTTAAAAAAGCAAGCTGGTAAGATAAATAATGCCCTGCAGCTTACGCAGGAATCAATAAACTGTAGGATATACCAAAAAGATTCACCGGCAAAGGGAATTCAGGCATGTAATGTGCTTGTTATTCCGGCGGTGATGCGGTATACTGACAGTGTGTACCGTATAAAAATACATGTAAAGTCTGAGAAGAGGAGGAAACTTACATGACAATGAGCGATCCAATCGCAGATATGCTTACAAGAATCCGTAACGCAAACACTGCTAAACATGACACAGTAGATGTACCGGCTTCCAAAATGAAAATTGCTATCGCAAACATTCTGGTAGACGAAGGATACATTAAAAAATACGATCTGGTAGAAGATGGTATCTTCAAAACAATCCATATTGAACTGAAATATGGTGTTGACAAAAACGAAAAAGTTATCACAGGTATCAAGAGAATCTCCAAACCTGGTCTTCGTGTATACGCAGGTAAGGATGAACTGCCAAGAGTACTGGGCGGACTGGGTATTGCAATCCTGTCTACAAACCAGGGCGTTATCACTGACAAAGAAGCTCGTAAACTTCAGGTAGGTGGAGAAGTTCTGGCATTCGTTTGGTAAGCATTGAGCACTTAGCGAAAACAAGCGTCAGCGTAGTTTGAGGTTAGTGCGAAAGCCCTTCCCGAACCTTAACGAGTACAAACCGCAAGGTGCAGTACGAGTTTAGTTGAGGGAAGATTCATTTCGAATAGATAGAACAGTAATTTACTGAAAACAGAGAGGACACAGGGTCCTTTCCGAAAATTTAAGTAAGGAGGAAAGATACATGTCACGTATCGGAAGAATGCCGGTAGTTATCCCGGCTGGTGTAACAGTTGATATTGCAGAAGGCAATAAAGTTACAGTTAAAGGTGCAAAAGGAACTCTGGTAAGAGAGTTACCTGTTGAAATGGAAATCAAGATCGAAGATGGTCACGTAGTTGTTACAAGACCGAACGATTTAAAGAAGATGAAATCCCTGCATGGTCTGACAAGAACACTGATCCACAACATGGTAGTTGGTGTAAGCGAAGGCTATGAAAAAGTTCTGGAAGTTAACGGTGTTGGTTACAGAGCTCAGAAACAGGGTAAAAAACTGGTACTGTCCCTTGGATATTCTCATCCGGTAGAGATGGAAGATCCGGAAGGACTTGAGACAACAGTTGACGGAAACAAGATTGTTGTTAAAGGTATCAGCAAAGAAAAAGTTGGCCAGTACGCAGCTGAAATCAGAGAAAAGAGAGCACCGGAACCTTACAAGGGTAAAGGTATTAAGTATGCTGATGAAGTAATCAGACGTAAAGTTGGTAAGACTGGTAAGAAATAATTAAGGAGAGTGTGAAAATGGTTAGCAAAGAATCAAGAACAAAAATTCGTGAGAAAAAGCACAGAAGACAGCGTAACCGTTTCAGTGGTACAGCTGAAAGACCACGTCTGGCTGTGTTCAGAAGTAATAATCATATGTATGCTCAGATTATTGACGATACAGTTGGAAACACTCTTGTATCTGCCTGCACACTGCAGAAAGATGTAAAGGCAGAGCTGGAAAAAACCAATAACGTTGATGCTGCAGCATATCTTGGAACAGTAATTGCAAAGAAAGCTTTAGAGAAGGGCATCACCACTGTTGTCTTCGATAGAGGCGGCTTCATTTATCAGGGTAAAGTCAAAGCATTAGCAGATGCAGCTAGAGAAGCTGGTCTTGAATTCTAGGACAAGGAGGAAGAACGATGAAACATACACTTATCGATGCCAGTCAGTTAGAGCTGAACGAAAAAGTTGTATCTATTAAACGAGTTACAAAAGTTGTTAAGGGCGGACGTAACATGCGTTTCACAGCTTTAGTAGTTGTAGGTGACGGCAATGGACACGTTGGAGCAGGTCTGGGTAAAGCAGCTGAAATTCCGGAAGCGATCCGCAAAGGAAAAGAAGATGCAGCAAAGAAACTGATCAAAGTTGACCTGGATGAAAATGCAAGTATTCCACATGATTATACAGGAAAATTCGGCGGTGCTTCCGTACTGCTGAAGAGATCCCCGGAAGGTACCGGAGTTATCGCCGGTGGTCCGGCACGTAACGTACTGGAAATGGCTGGTATCAAAAACATCCGTACAAAATCTCTGGGATCTAACAACAAACAGAACGTAGTTCTGGCTACAATGGAAGCTCTGAAGAGCCTGAAGAGTCCGGAAGAAGTAGCAAGACTTCGCGGCAAATCTGTTGACGAAATTCTGGCATAAGGAGGATTTGAAAAATGGCAGATACATTAAAAGTTACTTTAGTAAAATCCCCGATTTCCGCAAAACCGAAGCATCGTGCAACGGTTGAGGCTCTGGGACTTAGAAAACTGAACAAGACAGTTGAACTGCCGAACAATGCTGCAACACTGGGTATGGTAAAGCAGGTTCAGCATCTGGTAAAGGTAGAAGAAGCGTAAATCAATATAGGAGGTGTCGAAATGGATTTATCTAATTTAAAGCCTGCTGCAGGTTCTACACATAACGATAATTTCCGTCGTGGACGTGGACATGGTTCAGGAAACGGAAAAACAGCTGGTAAAGGCCACAAAGGTCAGAAGGCACGTTCTGGTGCACCAAGAGTAGGATTTGAAGGTGGACAGATGCCGCTGTACAGACGTATCCCGAAGAGAGGTTTCACTAACAGAAACTCCAAGGATATCGAAGCTGTAAACGTAAGTGCATTAGAGAGATTTGACAATGATACAGAAGTTACCATTGCAACTCTGATTGAAGCCGGTGTGATCAAAGACGCAAAAGACGGCGTTAAAATCTTAGGAAACGGAGAACTGACCAAAAAGCTTACTGTTAAAGTAAACGCTTTCAGCGAAGGCGCAAAAGCTAAGATAGAAGCACTCGGTGGAAAAGCAGAGGTGATCTAATGTTTCAAACATTGCGTAATGCATTTAAGGTAAAAGATATTCGTTCAAAAATCTTTTACACCTTTTTAATGCTGGTAGTGGTAAGGCTGGGTTCCCAGCTGCCAATACCTGGCGTTGACAGATCTTACTTTGCAAACTGGTTCTCACAGCAGGTGGGAGATGCATTCAACTTCTTTGATGCATTTACCGGTGGATCTTTTGAAGAGATGTCAATTTTTGCATTAAATATTACCCCTTACATTACGTCATCCATCATTATTGAACTTCTGACGATCGCAATCCCGAAACTGGAAGAGATGCAGAAGGATGGCGAAGAGGGAAGAAAAAAACTGACAGCTATCACACGTTATGTGACCGTAGGTCTGGCTCTGCTGGAAAGTATCGCCATGGTTATCGGATTTGGCCGTCAGGGACTTATTCCGGATATGACAGCCATGAACGTTATCACAGTTGTTGTATCTCTGACTGCAGGTTCCGCATTCCTGATGTGGGTTGGTGAGAGAATTACAGAAAAAGGCGTTGGAAATGGTATTTCTATCGTCCTGATGATCAACATTCTGTCCCGTGTTCCGAGCGACATCACAACACTGTATGAGACATTTATAAAACCGCAGACGGTTGCCAAAGGTGCTCTTGCAGCTGTGATTATTCTTGCAGTTATCGTTGTTACCGTAGTGCTGGTTATCCTGCTGAACGGTGCAACAAGAAATATTCCGGTTCAGTACGCAAAGAAAATGCAGGGAAGAAAAATGGTTGGCGGTCAGTCATCCAGCATTCCTCTGAAAGTAAATACAGCAGGTGTTATTCCTGTTATCTTTGCTTCTTCTCTGATGTCCATGCCATCTATCATTGCGGCATTCATGGGAAGAGGAAACGGAAATGGTATCGGATCCAAGATTTTGAAAGGATTAAGCCAGCAGAACTGGTTTAGTCTGTCAAATCCAGTTTATACACTGGGATTTGTCCTGTATGCGGTTATGATCGTATTCTTCGCATATTTCTATACTTCTATCACCTTCAACCCGATTGAAGTAGCAGACAATATGAAAAAACAGGGTGGATTTATCCCGGGTATTCGTCCGGGTAAACCGACTCAGGATTATCTGGAGAAGATCCTGAACTACATTATCTTTATTGGAGCTATTGGACTTCTGATCGTCTGCACGATCCCAATCGTATTCAATGGTGCTTTTGGAGCTTCCGTATCTTTCGGAGGAACATCCATCATCATTATCGTTGGCGTTGTGCTTGAAACATTAAAGCAGATTGAGTCCCAGATGCTTGTACGCAATTATCGAGGATTCTTGAGTGAATAAAAGTGTGCGTCTCATCTGCCAGATCGTTAAGATCTTGACAGATGAGATTGCGCACTAAACTGCGTTATGGGAAAAATTAAAAATGTTGCTTAAAACAGCATTTACATAAAAAGCGAAATGGGGGTATTTTACTATGAAAATCATTATGTTAGGTGCACCTGGTGCAGGAAAAGGAACACAGGCAAAAAAGATCGCGGCAAAATATGAGATTCCGCATATCTCTACAGGAGATATTTTCCGTGCCAATATCAAAAACGGTACAGAGCTTGGAAAGAAAGCGAAAACTTATATGGATCAGGGACTGCTTGTTCCGGATGAACTGGTAGTGGATCTAGTAGTGGACAGAGTTCAGCAGGCAGACTGTGCAAAAGGTTATGTACTGGACGGATTCCCGAGAACCATTCCTCAGGCAGAAGCACTGGATGCAGCACTTGCGAAACTGAACGACAAAATTGACTATGCGATCAACGTTGAAGTACCGGATGACAACATCATTAACCGTATGGGCGGCAGAAGAGCATGCGTTGGCTGCGGAGCTACTTATCATGTAGTATTTAACGCACCGAAGCTGGAAGATACCTGCGATTCCTGCGGCGAAAAACTGATTCTGCGTGATGATGACAAACCGGAAACCGTTAAGAAACGTCTGGATGTATACCATGAACAGACTCAGCCATTGATTGATTACTATAAGAAGGCCGGAGCACTGCGTGAAGTTGACGGCACAGTTGATATGGAAGATGTATTCCAGGCAATTGTTAAGGTGTTAGGAGAGTAAAAAAGATGTCAGTATCAATAAAATCTGCACACGAAATCGAACTTATGAGAGAATCCTGCAGGAGACTTTCCATTGTTCATAAAGAACTGGAAGAGGCAATCAGACCGGGGATTTCTACTTTGGATATTGACCGACTGGGCGAAAAACTGATCAGAAGCCTTGGCGGTATTCCAAACTTTCTTCATTATAATGGCTATCCTGCTTCTATCTGCGTTTCTGTAAACGATGAAGTTGTGCATGGTATTCCAAGCAAACATCGTATTCTGCAGGAAGGCGATATCGTAAGTCTGGATGCAGGTCTGATCTACAAAGGATTTCATTCCGATGCAGCCAGAACCCATGCAGTCGGCAAGGTATCACCGGAAGCACAGAAGCTGATGGATGTGACAAAACAGAGTTTCTTTGAAGGAATCAAATACGCAAAAGCCGGTCATCATTTAAATGAGATCGGAGCTGCAATCGGAGATTATGCAGAAAGCTTTGGTTACGGAGTTGTAGAAGAGCTTTGCGGACACGGAATCGGACGCAGCCTGCATGAAGATCCGGAAATTCCAAACTTCAGACAGAAGAGACGCGGAATCAAACTGGTTCCAGGTATGACACTGGCAGTAGAGCCAATGATCAACATGGGACGAAAAGATGTCTACTGGAAAGACGATGACTGGACAGTTGCAACAGAAGACGGTCAGTATTCAGCACATTATGAGAACACGATCCTGATTACCGACGGTGAGCCGGAAATCCTGACCTTATACAGAGAGTAAGGAGAAATCATGGAACAGATAATGTGCGGGATGCTTGCCCGCTCAAAGGCCGGACATGATGCGAAAACTTTGTATCTGGTCTGCCGGACAGAAGGAGATTTTGTTTACCTCTGTGATGGGCGACTGAGAAAGTTTGACAGTCCAAAGAAAAAGAATAAGAAACATATCCAGATTATTCATAAAATTCCGGAAGCACTGGCAAACTGGAATGGAGAAGCATTGAGAGATGAGAAAATCAGATCAATTCTGAAAGATTATAAAATGAAGGAGGTTCACGATGTCGAAAGCAGATGTAATTGAGGTGGAAGGAACAGTACTGGAGAAACTGCCAAATGCAATGTTCCGTGTAGAACTGGAAAACAAACATGTGGTACTGGCTCATATCAGCGGTAAGCTGAGAATGAACTTTATCCGTATCCTTCCGGGTGACAAAGTAACAGTAGAAATGTCTCCGTATGACCTGTCAAAAGGACGTATTATCTGGAGAGATAAAT
>NZ_WQNP01000164.1:23201-68425 GCF_018783905.1 Ruminococcus sp. MCC718 | reverse complement strand
TCAGACAGCGGCTCCTTGGGGCGGCAGCATCGCAAACCTCACGACGGAAGCCTTGCTACCGTCAGAGCGATTTGTTTTCGGATTCATCATGGCTGTATTATTTTACGCACCATATTTTGCAATGCAGTTCGTCTGCACATTGCCAAAAGCTCCTGGTTTGACTGTTGTCTCCTAAGCAGAAGGCATCTTCCAGCCACAAATATTTGCCAGAGCAACTTTTCGCTTCCACAAATGTAGCCTGCCTGGCAGATAGTGTAGATGGTATTTTTTCTTTCGGTGCAATAAAAAAGAGAAGTGTAAGTATGCCAGACATCAAAAAGACAGAGGCATAGTGACGATAGCAAGTTTCCGTTACTCTATCTCTGTCTTTTTCTGTTCTGTGTTTTGAAATTTGGCCTGAAGGACTGTTCCGCTTAAGCGACCCCCGGCAAGCCAGGAGCTTTTAGTAATGTGCAAAATGAACAATTCCAGAGAAGGTACTCGAACATGGCCGGTACTTAGCAACCGTATTTTGGTTGCTTACGTACCGCTGCCAATGTGAGGTAGCGAGAGCGTGCCTTCGGGGAATTCGTTCATTTGCACATTCTAAAACCTCCGCAAATTTTTATTTGGCACTTGAAAAGATCCCACGGAATTTTTTCTTGTAAGCTGTCTTTTTATTTCTTGGCACTTTTACTGCCGCTTTCTTATGGATTCCCTTAAATGCCTGTTTTCCGACTTTCTTTAAAGTGGTTGTTTTCACAGTGATCTTTTTCAGATTTTTGCATCCGGAGAATGCTTTTGCACCGATTGTGGCAACATTTTTGCCAATCGTTACGCTGGTGATTTTCTTTTTGCCTTTCAGGGCATTTGCCTTGACGGAAGTGATGCGGTATGCAGTATTGTTGATCTTCACGGAAGCGGCGATCGATACTTTTTTCACATTCTCATCGACAAGACCTGCAAAGGCAGCGGTTTTTTTTGCGGTATTCGTGATCTGATAAGAGTACTTGCCAACAGCAACGATGTCTCCCTTTTTCAAAACCTTTGTTGTATCGGAAGTGCCAGGGTTGGACGGTTGATTGTCTGTCGGCTTATCCGGAGTAGGAGTTGGTGTTGGATCCGGAGTCGGATCTGGTTTTGGTTCCGGATCTGGTTTTGGTTCTGGATCTGGAATCGGTTCTGGATCTGGAATCGGGTCCGGTGTGATCTCTTTTGTAAGTTCAGAAGCGAACGTTACTTGTTTGCTGTTTGTTTTATCAGTTCCGGTGACACGAAGGGTGTAATCTTTTGTTTTATCCAATGTATCCAGGGAAATGCTGCCGTTTGCATCATAAGCTGCTGTTTTGGAAATGGATGTTCCGTTCTGGGCGGTCAGTGTCAGAGTTACATCACGCAGCCCATTTGTATAAGAAGCAAACTGATTCATGGCAAGGGAAGCCTGATCATCTTTCTGCTCTGCAACGACTTTGATATTGGAGGCATCTGTCCAGTCACTCAGTGCATAAGAGAAATTTGCCAGTTCGGAATTTGCCTGATACAGGTTCAGCTCTTTGATGATCTGCTGGAACATGGCGATGTTGCCGCGTCCGTTTGGATGCAGGCCGTCCGGTGAGAACCAGCCACAGTTGAGGCTATCTGCATCTGCGTAGTTTGGATTGCTCAGGTTGTCATTGCGAACCGTATCGTGATAATTGTTCCAGTTTTCAAGATGATTGACAACAGCGATCTCCAGTCCCGGTATTTCTGTTTTCATTTCTTTTGCTACTTCCGGGATCGAAGCAAAGAACGCCTCGAAAGTCTCCTGACGCTGACCATAATTGATCATTGCACATGGAACACGCAGAACAATGCGGGTATTGGCATTGTTTTTGTGGATTTCACGAATCAGAGTTTTATAACGATTCTTGAATTCGGTAACGCTGATCGCACCGTTGCTGGTGGAGCCGGTAGCTGCGACGTTGTTTTCACCATTTTTTGCACAGTCGTTTGTGCCGAGCATAATGACAGCGACATCCGGCTGGTAGCGTTTCAGCCGCGTTTCAATCTGATCCAGAGTCGTTGCGATGGTGGCATTGGAAACGCCGGTATTGATCACAACGTCATCTTTTCTTCCGAGTTCATCCAGATATTTGGCAAAAAGCTGCGGTACGTTGTCGTAGCCGTTTGTTACAACGCCATGAGTGATACTGTCGCCCATAAACAAGTAAGTTAACGATTTTTTGGATTTCAGCAAATCGGAGAAATCGTACTCAGAATCGGAAGTTTCAGAAATAAGTGTACCGGTAGAGCCATCCGTAATCTTGATGCTGACCGGTTTATAGGTTTCCGTTACACCATCGGAGCGGCTGTTGTCGCTGACCATCAAAGTGTAAGTTTCTCCTGCCTTCAGACCGGATACCGTGAAATCAGAAGCAGAAGCACTGCCGGAGAAAATCTGTCCGTTACTGTCCGTCAGCGTGTAGGTAAGTTTTGCACCGGAGTCAGAAACGCCGCCTGCATGAACTTCAAGAGTGGTGCCGTTTGCTTTTGCGGTGATCTGATCAGCATTTTCCTTCTTTTCTGTGCGGTAAGAGCCTGGTGCGAGGTTTTTCAGGTGAAAATTGTAGGAAGTTGTACTGCTTCCGAAGCCAAGTGCGTTTTTCAGAAGGTTTGCAGCCGCCTGATGACCTTCCAGTGTCAGAGTGCCGTCATCGTTGATATTGGAAACTGCGATAGAAGAGAAATCTACGATTTTTGCATCTTCAGAGACAACAGCATCAATGGCAGCTTTGTAAAGAGCAATGTTTGTATTCTGCACAGGGTCTTTGGATGGATAAGGGGTGATCACAACGGCAAGTTTTCTGGAAGCATTGATTTTATCCACCAGTTTTTTCAGATTTTCTTTGAAGGTATCCAGTCCTGCCTGGCCTTTGCTGTAGTCTTCGGCACCAACTGAGATGGCTACTGCCTCCGTGTGGTAAGCATCGATCTGTCTGTCGTAATCTGCAAGAATAGAAGCAACATCGGAACCGCGACGGGCTGTATTGAATACGAAACGTCCTCTTTCAATATAGCTGCCGCCGCTGCGCATGGTATCCTCAAAAAGCCCAATCCAGTTACGGATGGTAGAGGAGTTTTTAAAATCGGCAACCGCCTCTGTACCGCCGGTGAAGAGCCATGTCTTGCCGGTTCCGCTCTGACGCATGGCATTGAGTTTGGCAGTGACCGAGCTGACCTGTTCGTAGGAGATGGATTTCAGGTCATCCATGCTGTAGGCTTTGTCGATCACGGTGATAAAATCAATCTTACCGTTAAAATTGGCAGAAGCGTAGTCGTTGTTGTTGACACCGACATAAGAACCGCCGCCGATCTGAAGCAGGTTGTAGTCTGCCCCGGCTCCCTGGTTAAAGCCTGCTTTCCAGGAACTGCCCCAGGTGTTGGAAGCATAGTTCAGGTTCGTGCCGTCCACGGCGATGCGTACGTTGTCATTGACATAATTAAGAGACGGCAGGAAACTGATAGCAACGGTATGCCAGTTTCCATCGGCAAGGTTGACATTGAAAGAACCCTTCAGGCCGCCGGCAGGTGCACCATCTGCTTTTTTTGTATTACGCATTACAAGACGCAGTTTGCCGTCACGGATCGAGACCGTCATATTTTTACCGGTGGTGGTCAGTGCATCGGTACCGGCACCAAAGAGCAGACCATCGGATGAAGTCTTAAAACGAAGGATGATCGTCTGATCGTTCTGAGTCGTTTTCAGATTTTTCAATACATCCATGTACTTGGCATTTTTGGAGTAATCGATTCCGCCGGAACCATCAAATGACTGACCGGACAGATCAAGATCAAATGCTCTTTTGCTGCTCTGAAGCTGCAAAGCCTCGCTTCGGACAGAGGCAGAGGTTATGTCCTCTTCTGATATTGGTGCCGGGAACTGTGACTGGATATAAGCATCAGACAGTACATTTCTGGCAGAATAGTCGCTGGCAAGAACAGAAACAGATGCAGGCGAAACGACGGATGAGGTCAGTATGCCGAAAGCAAGCCCCATAGACAATAATCCCTGTTTTGTTTTTTTACTTAAAATCATATTTTTCTCCCTTATTTTTGTGATGTCATGAGTACTTCATATCAGATATGCACTTTACAGACATCGTTTTGGTGAATTGTAACAAGAAATATAAGCAGAACGCCTTTGAAAATAAAAAAAATAGAGTAACTGTTCAGAGCCAACCTCCAAAATGCTACGCATTTCGTCGGTGTGGCGTATCCGCCAAATAAAATTTCAAAAACAGTCTTAAAAATGCAAGCATTTTACACCTGTTTTATGAAATTTTGCTTGGCTCTGAACAGTTACAAAATAAATAATGTTTCGATTATAGTATCATAAAATATGGGCAAAATCAATAAAATGATGTGGGTGTCAAAAGTCCCCAACTATGATGCCTACGGATTGTTCCGTGCGTTGCACTCCCACAATCCTCTCCGGTATTCGCATATCGTGGGATTATCATCCCACTTTTATGTCTACGCTCCGCTTCGGTCGGAGCAAAACGAACATCCACTGGATGTTCTGCTCCATATCGGGGCGGGTCCCAAGGTCTTTCATCCACCTATGAGCAAGCTCATGTGGATTTAGACCGTTTGACCCTGGCATCATAAAATATGAATCTCAAGATCAGGAAAAGGTAATTCAAATAGAAGCAGATATTCTTGTGAACTATGAAAAACAAACCTTTCACATATACAGATATCCGCAAAAGAACAGTTTACATCTGCAAAGTGGTAGAGGCAGAAAAAGAAAATTGCTAAAATTTCAACATCAAAAGCAAGTATGAATCGAAAGCAAATCAAGTACAAAGCAAAGGTATGTGAAAGGAGAAAACATGAAAAACAGACAGGTAAGAAAATTTCTGGCAATCTCACTTGCGGCAGCTATGGCGACCGGAAGCATGAGTACAACAGCATTTGCGGCATCCGGATATCTGGATCCGAATGCAAGTATTGAAAGGGAAAAGGCGAATGCAGAAATTTCCCAGTATGCAGCAACACAGGGCATGGTCCTGATGGAAAATAAAGATCAGGCACTGCCGATTTCTCAGGAAAAAGGCACAAAAGTAGCACTGTACGGAAACGGTGTGTACAATACGATCAAGGGAGGTACCGGTTCCGGTAATGTCAATGTACGTGAAGAAGGAAATATTCTCGTAAAACAGGGTTTTGAAGATGCCGGTTATGATATTGTAAATAACCATAAGTACGATGGCGAAGAGACCTCTTTCCTGGAGGATCGTATAGCAGAATACAATCAGGAACTGAAAAAATATGAAGGACAGCTGAATTTTAATTATGTACATAATGAGCCGGTCTATGGAGACACAGAAAAAGGTCTGGCAGATGTGGAAGCAGCTGCAAAAGAGACAGATACCGCTATTTATGTTCTGGCACGTACATCCGGAGAAGGAAAAGACCGTGCGATCGACAAAGGTGATTATTACTTAAGCGATGCAGAAAAGGCCAACCTGACCTTACTTGGACAGAAATTTGAGCATGTGATCGTAGTCCTGAATGTCGGTGGAATCGTGGATACAAACTTTTTCAACGGACTTGGCGGATATACAAAAGGAGATGAATACAACCGTGATAAGATCGAAGGTCTGGATGCCCTGTTTTTAATGTCACAGGCTGGTATGAACGAAGGACACGCACTCGTTCAGGTATTAAACGGAACATACAACCCTTCTGGAAAACTGACAGATACCTGGGCGATCGATTATAAAGATTATCCGGCATCGGCAACGATTTCAAACAACGATGGAAATTCACTGGAAGAATTTTATCAGGATGACATTTTTGTGGGATATCGCTATTTTGATACGTTTGGAAAGAAAGTGGCATATGAATTCGGATATGGACTTTCTTACACGGATTTTGAGATCCATACCGATTCGGTAGAAGCAGATGAAGATCAGATCAAAGTCAGTGCAACGGTTACAAATACCGGAACAGCGGACGGCAAAGAAGTAGTAGAAGTTTATTTCTCAGCACCGAACGGTGAGCTGGACAAACCGTATCAGGAGCTGGCAGGCTACAAAAAAGTAGAAGTGGAAGCCGGCAAATCTCAGAAAGTGGAGATTACATTTGATACCGATGATATGGCAAGCTACGATGAGAAAAAAGAAGCTTATGTGATGGAACCGGGCGATTACACGATCCGCGTCGGAAACAGCTCAAGAAACAATGCAGAAGCGGCAAAGATTTCCCTGGACACAGAAGTTGTGACCGAGTACTGTGACAACGAACTGGGACTGACAAAAGAGAGCATGGAAGCGGGCAGCTACGATGCGAAATATGTGATGGAAGATAGTGCGACCGCAGTAGATCTTCTGGATTCTGCTTCCGAAGGCTTTGGATCAAAAGCAGATATTACCGCAGACGGAGTCAGTGCAGATCACAAAGATTTAAGCCTTAAGAGCCAGAATTTCCCGAATGCAGAAACACACACCTACGGAAACGGCGAAATCACCGCCTATGTCAGTGCAAACGATGAGAACAGCGATTCTTATGCATACGCTCAGTCAGAAGATAAAAAAGATGGAGAAAAACTGGAAAAAGTGACAACATCTGATTCTTATACACTGGTTGATGTGGTAAACGGCAAAATTTCAGCTGGACAGCTGGTAGCAAGTATGTCCAATACCGAACTTGCAGACCTGGTGGAAGGAGGAACTTACACCGGCACTCAGGCAAGTGGTGACAATGCACCGATCATCGGAAACAATGCAGACTCTGTTTTCGGAGCAGCAGGCGAGACGACAAGCAACCTTTATAACTCCAAATTTATCCCAAATATCGTTCTTTCCGATGGACCGGCCGGTATCCGTATCACAAACAAATACCTGAACTGTCTGCCGGTAGAAGAAGGAGCAGCGTATATTTCTGGCATTACCTATTATAAATTCCATGCATACCAGAACAGTTCAAATCCAGCATACTATTATGATGCGGAGATTAAATCTGAGGCAGATTACAATGCAGCGATCGCAGCAGGGGAAGAGCTGTTTACCGAGGAAGGTTACCGCTATCAGTACTGTACTGCATTCCCGGTAGGCACCTGCCTTGCACAGACCTGGGATCCGGAAGTGATCGAGATGGTTGGTCGTGCGATCGGCACCGAAATGCTGGAGCTTGGTATTACTTCTCTTCTGGCACCGGGCATGAATATCCACCGCGATCCAATCTGCGGACGTAACTATGAATATTATTCAGAAGATCCGCTGGTATCCGGCCTGACAGCAGCCGCTGTTACTGACGGCGTACAGAAAAACGAGGATGGCAGTGCAACCGGAATTGGTGTGACAATCAAACATTTTGCATTTAACAATCAGGAAGCGGACCGTTTTGGAAGCAACTCCGTTGTTTCAGAACGTGCGGCAAGAGAAATTTATCTGAAAGGTTTTGAGATTACCGTTAAAAAATCGGCTCCGATGTTTGTTATGAGCTCTTACAATCAGGTAAATGGAGCTTCTACCTTCCAGCACTATGGACTGCTGACGGAGATCCTGAGAAATGAATGGGGATTTGACGGATTTGTAATGTCCGACTGGTATTCTGTATTTGGTGTTAAAGAAGGTTCTATGTATTACGGACAGAATATTCGTGCCGTGATGATGCGTGCAGGAAATGACTGCGAGATGCCTGGTAAAAACGAGGCACAGGTTCTCAAAGGTCTGGAAGACGGCGAGATGAGACTTGGTGACCTTCAGAAATCTGCGATCAATATGCTGAACGTGATCAAGCGAACCAAAGTTTTTGACACGATGAACGGAAAGCTGATCAATTCCGATGCGGCAAAGGCAGCAGAAGCCGCACAGAAAGCACAAAAAGAAGCAGAAGAAGCGAAAGCGGCAGCCGAAGCCGCACAGAAAGAGGCAGAGGCAGCAAAAAAAGACGCAGAAAAGAAAGCAGCGGAAGCAGCCGAAAAAGCAAAGGCAGCAGAGGAAGCAAAGAAAGAAGCAGAAGAAAAAGCCAAAGCTGCAGAGAACGAAAAGAATGCCGCAGCCGAAAAAGCAAAGGCAGCAGAGAAAGCACAAAAAGAAGCAGAAGAAAAAGCAGCGGCAGCAGAGGCATCACAGAAGGCAGCAGAAGCAGCCAAAGTGGCAGCAGAAAAAGCCGCAGCAGAAGCAACAAAAGCAGCTAAAGAAGCACAGGAAGCAAAAGCAGCCTTTGAAAAAGCACAGCAGAATCAGAAAACAATTCTGACTGTTACAAAGAAAAAAGTCAGCGTAAAAGCAGGCAAGAAAGTAAAGATCAAAGCAAGTGCGTCCACAGCAGATAAGATTACCTTTAAATCCATGAATAAGAAGATTGCAACTGTCAGCAAAAAAGGCGTTGTCAAAGGTAAGAAAAAAGGAAAAACAAGCATCCGTGTAACCTGCAATGGCGTGACAAAGAAAGTGAAAGTTACCGTGAAATAAAAACAGTCAAAATTTCTGAATTAAGGAATCCAGAAATCAATCCTGGCACCGCCCTCCTCGTGGTTGGAAAACAGCAGTCTTGCATTTTCCCCATAGATCGAGAGAAGGCGGTGCTTTATGTTGTGGATTCCGATGTGTTTTCCGTCTTTTGGAGCAGGATTGTGCATATCGTTGAGCTGCTTTAACTGTTCTTCCTCAAAACCATCGCCATTGTCGTGAATCTGAATGTGCAGAAAGTTCGTTCCGTTCTCAGAAACCATATGGGCTTCCAGAGAGATTTCCAGATCATCACATGAGGAGGCAGCATGTTTGAAGATGTTTTCGACAAACGTGTGAACTGACAGCACTGGGATCAGATGCATGGCGGCATCTTCATCAATGGAGAAGTCGGTCGTAAAATCTGAAGAAGAACGAAGTTCCTGAATATGCAGATACGTACGGATGTGTTCCATTTCTTCTTGCAGCGGGACCAGGGAAGAAGAGGATTTGAACAGGTAGCGGAAATAGATCATCAGATAAGAGGTCATCTGGGAGACAAGCTCTGTGCGGCCGCTCAGGTTCAGGCTGTAGATAACATTCAGACAGTTCAGGTAAAAGTGTGGTTTGATCTGAAGCGTCAGATAATCAAGTTCCATCCTTGCTTTGTCCAGTTTTTCTTCGTAGAGTTTCATTTTGAGATTTTGGATTTCGCTGCTCATAAAGTTAAACGTGACCGTCATATCGGAGAATTCATTTCTGATTTCTGGAACAGGAAGAGTCACCCCGAAATTTCCCTGACGGAGGCTTTGCATTCCGCAGGTAATGACGGAAACCGGTTTTAAAACCTGCCTTTGAAGGAGCAGTGCCTGAAAAAGGATCAGGAATACAAACACCGAACCAAGAATCAGAAGAACGATAAAAAAGTTCCCGAAACCTGCGGTGAGGGAAGAACGTGGAATATAGCTCCACAGGGCATAATTGTTCTCAGATGATGTCACGGAGATTGCAGTCGAAGATTTCAGGCTGTGCTTCACTTTTTCCGAAGAAAGTACTTTGGAATCAACCGAGTAGAGAACAGAGTCTTCTTTCGTATCAGAAAGATAATAGGAAATATGCTCCGAGTCTTTCAGGGAAGTCAGTGGGGAGAGAATCGTCTCAATGCGGTACCAGGAAGCAACATAAGTATGCTCATAAGAAGCAATGGAGATCAGAAAGGTATGTCCGTTTAAAGAAACCGGAAACCAGCGAAGGATGGAAGGTGCATCTTCCGCAGAGCGAGTCCGGAGATAGTAGTCTTTTATATAATCCCGGATTGCGATCCGGTCAGAGAGCGGTTCAGTCAGGTTGCTTTTCATGAGAAAGACATCCGACCATGGGGCATAAAACAAAAGTCCGCTGATATTGTCGTAAAGAGAGAGCTGCTGGGCAAAGGTGTTCTGAATGGAAAGCTGGGCGTTGAGACATTCGTCCGCATTGTCTGTGGTGGCAAGCGTTACATGGTCGGTGTCCATCAGAAGAAAATTTGAGAGAAAACTGGAAGTGTTTTCCAGCTGCGTATCCAGTGCATTTATATGCAGCTGTAAGGTATTCTGACTTGAACGGACGGCATACTCGGTCATGCGGTTCTTATACCAGAAATTGCAGGAAAGCAGAACCAGGGCAGAGAGAAGAAAAGCAGCCAGATAGAACCAGACAAAGTGCATCTGGATGCGTGAGAGATTTTTTATTTTCCGGATCAGGTTTTTCATAAAAGTACTCCTTGACTGTGAAAAGAAAGTTTAAATTGTGCTATTATAGTAAGGGGTTAAGATTACCCGGGGCGAGTAACCGTTGAGCAAAGATGGAAACATTTTCTGCAATGGTAAGGATGCCGGCGGGATTCCTGAATTTATGATACCATATCAGGAGAAAAAATCCATTGTTAAGTGAAGAGAAGATACTAAAAGGTGGAAGGTGATGCAATGAGAAGAAAAAAAATCCGAGGCATAAAAAGAATCACGGCACTAATGCTCTTGATGCTGCTGAGCATATGCGGATGCAGCAAAACAGCCGGGCAGATAAAAAAGCAGAAGGAAGAGACGGTGATCAAGGTCGGAGTAGCCGGAATAGCGGCGAGCGATTCTGCACTTCAGAGAGTCAACGAAAAGCTGGGGGATCTGTCACGGCAGAAATATGGATTTCGGATCGAACTGCTAAGAGATGACACGAGTGCAGGGAAAGATTTTGCATTTTATACAGATGCAGCAGAAGGCGTGGATATCAAAGGCTTTTATTATGCAGAATTCAAAAAGTATGCCGAGAAAGGGATGCTGCTTGATATGGCACCGTATCTTGACAAATACGGATCAGAACTGAAACGAGTACTGGAGGATAAAGCAGAGATTGAAAAAAGCCTGTCAGGACATATCTATGGAATCCCGAAAACATACAGTGACACAAATTATGTCGGAGTGCTTTTTAATAATGAATACGTTCGAAAATATCAGATGGATTTAAGCAAGGTAAAGAAGATCGAAGATATGGAACCTCTGCTTGAGACGATCAGAAAAAATGAGCCGGATATCATTCCCTGGGCAAAAGTAAAGACAGGACCGATCGCGATCGCAAGGAATCCGATCGGTGACCTGCTGGATGATATGCTCTGTATGGTAGATTATGAGGATGATACGCTGCAGGTCAAAAATATGTATGAGACAGAGAAATATGAAGAACGTGTGCGGATGATCCAAAGATGGTATCAGAAAGGTTACCTTCAAAAGGATATTCTGACATCCGGAGAATATGGGCAGGCTCTCCTGAAGGAGGGGATGGCATTTTCAACAGAAACAGTGGTACGTCCGGATGAAAGGGAATATCTGGAAAATATGAGTGGAGATAAAGTGGCGTATGCTGTATTTGATCAGAAACCATTGATCGATACAGAATGTGACTGGGTGTATGTGTGGTGTATTGCCAGAAACTGTACTTATCCGAAAGAGGCAGTGCAGGCATTAAATGCCATTTATGAAGATCAGGATATTCTGACGACCATTCTGTATGGCCTGGAAGGAGCAGACTATGTGGAGCGTGGAGACGGACATTTGGAAAACCCTCCGGAAACAGAAGAAAATGACGATTCCTACCAGTTGTACTATAAATGGATGTTTAACCGGCTGAACGCAAAACTGTGGGTCGGGGTCGATGAGAATGTCAAAGAAGAGATGGAAGAGATGAAACAGGATGCCATCGTCTCACCGGCATATGGATTCTGGTTTGATGCAAGTAAAGTTTCGGTGGATCTTGTGAAAATACAGAATGTGATCAATAAATATAAAGACAAACTGAACTGCGGAGTCTGCGATGTGGATCAGGTACTGCCGCAGTTTCGAAAAGAGCTGCGGCAGGCAGGATCAGAACAGCTGGTAAAAGAAGTTCAGCAGCAGGTGGACGAATGGAAAGCTGCTCAGGAAGGAATCGTTCCGTAATAAGCTTTGCGGTATTCACTTGGGGTCATGCCGGTCTTTTTACGGAACATTTTTGAAAAATAAGAAAAGTTGCTGTATCCGAGAAGCGAAGCAATGTTGCTGATGCCGTCCGCCGTCTGCGAGAGCATATATTTTGCTTCTTCCAGTTTCAGGTCGGCAATGTAATCGCTAAGTGCCTTTCCGGTTTCTTTTTTGAACAGTTTGGCAAAGTAATCCGGATTCAGGAAGAAACGGGAGGCGAGTTCTTCACGGGAAATGTCCAGATTCTCCTGTATCAGACGGATGCTCTGCTCGATGACAGATACATTTTCCTTCTGACTGTCGCACGCATTTTCCAGGGAGGCAAGCAAAGTGTCGGCTTGCCTGCGAAGAGAAGAAACCTGCTCATAAAGCTCATTCCATGACACGGTTTTTCCGCAGAAATATTGCAGAAGCAGATGATAGTTCCGGTGCAGAAAATCGATGATATGGTCATATTTTTCTTTCATTTCTTTTTCGGGAAGAAGAACAGGAGCAGGAATCAGCACCACATAATAAGAAAACAGTGTGACCGGCGGCGGACAGTTTCCCGAAGACAGAAGGACTTCGTTTAAAACATTTTTGACAGTGAAATTTACAAGGCTTCGATTCATGCCGTCTGCCTGATTTTTCGTAACCAGAAACAGGACAGGATAAAACAGGGTATCGTCCGGAAAATCAATGTTTTTCCAGGAGCATTCCCATGCAACGTAAGAACGGTCGCAGTCCAGGAACATTCCGGTGATCAGCTGAAACCAGAACTGTTCCTGCACAAGCGTCCGGCTGGCATTGGAGAGAGCTTCTCTTTTCTGGAGTCTGGCAATATGCTGAAGTTCCCGGACTTTGGCGATCGCCTGGCGTATGGTGCTGTGCAGTTCTTCTGGCTTGAACGGTTTTAAAAGATAGGCAAGTGCCCCATGCTCCAGGGCAGTGACTGCATAGGAAAAGTCCGGATGGCAGGTCAGCAGGATCGATACCAGTGGCATACCTTCTTTTTCCACCCAGGCGAGCAGATCCAGGCCGCTTCCGGAAGGCATTTCGATATCACAGACCATAATGTTTATGGTTTCGTTTTCCAGCAGTTCTTTTGCATCCTGGATATTATAACAGGAAAAGACATGATGGATCCCAAGTTCTGCCCAGGGAACTGTATTCTGGAGAGCTTCTACTGAAAATTTTTCATCGTCTACGATCAGCA
Source organism: Ruminococcus sp. MCC718 (assembly GCF_018783905.1). NCBI lineage: Bacteria > Bacillati > Bacillota > Clostridia > Eubacteriales > Oscillospiraceae > Ruminococcus > Ruminococcus sp. MCC718. The sequence continues at coordinate 55,325 of NZ_WQNP01000164.1, read as the reverse complement.
GATTCAAAAAGATCCCTTCTTTCGTTCACAAGATATTAAAGTAAGCCATGAAACCGCTTCTGTGCAGACACATCGCAGTTTCAGCCTTTTGACACTGGTATCTTTACAATACCGATAATTATGCACATATAATAGCATATATTCTGTACATATTCCACAAAAATATATTTTGCATTATATAGAAAGAAAAATAGGCTTGCAATTTAAAAAGACAGGTGCTATACTGATATTCGGACTTTGCGGAATTACGCAATTTTTATGTCCATTTGCACCTGATTTTAGGGGTAACATTGGTGAAAGGAGGCAGAACCATGAAGGTTAGATCATCTGTAAAACCGATTTGCGAAAAATGCAAAATCATCAAGAGAAAGGGAAGCATCAGAGTCATCTGTGAGAACCCGAAACATAAACAGCGTCAGGGTTAATTTATAACAAACTGAGAACTGTTTATTTGAATTAAGTGCGGCTGCAGTATGAACCGCCAGGCGGCGTTGTTTATGCTGATAACAATATATATGGGTGAGAAAGGGACGACAGTCCCGTGTGTCAGAAGATATCGGCTGACTGTCGCAGACCATGATATATTGCTTGTAATACCGGATTTGTGAGTACCGTCGCAAATACGGAAAGGCTGTACGGTTTTTGTGCGGCTGGGCGGACGGTTTTGCCGTAAGCCTCAATTAGGGACAATATAAGGAAGAATGAAAATGTACACATCATTTCAGACGTTATCATACCCGGATGGCGGGCTGTACATAACATTCTCAAAGAAAATGGAGGAATAATTACATGGCACGTATTGCTGGTGTAGACTTACCAAGAGAAAAACGTATCGAAATTGGTCTGACTTACATCTACGGTATCGGTAGAGTAAGCGCTAACAAAATCCTTGCAGATGCAAAGGTTAATCCGGATACTCGCGTAAGAGATCTGACTGACGAAGAAGTAAGCAGAATCCGTGACGTAATGGACGAGCATTATACAGTAGAAGGTGATCTGAGAAGAGAGATCGCTCTGAACATCAAGAGACTTCAGGAGATCGGATGCTACAGAGGAATCCGTCACAGAAAAGGTCTTCCGGTTCGTGGTCAGAAGACTAAGACAAACGCAAGAACAAGAAAAGGTCCTAAGAGAACTGTTGCAAACAAGAAGAAATAAGACCTGAGCAGGAAATTGCAAAGCAGATCAAGTTAACTATAGAAAGCGAAAAGAAAGTAGGTTAGTTTAAAATGGCTAAAAAAGTTACCAAAAAAGTGACAAAAAAGCGCGTTAAGAAAAACGTTGAACGCGGACAGGCACATATTCAGTCATCTTTCAATAATACAATCGTAACTCTGACAGATGCAGAAGGAAATGCTTTATCATGGGCAAGTGCCGGTGGTCTGGGATTTAGAGGTTCAAGGAAATCTACTCCGTATGCAGCACAGATGGCTGCAGAGACTGCAACAAAAGCAGCTCTGATTCATGGACTCAAGACGGTAGATGTATTTGTAAAAGGACCGGGTTCAGGTCGTGAAGCAGCAATCCGTGCTCTTCAGGCATGTGGTCTGGAAGTAACAAGCATCCGCGACGTAACACCTGTTCCACACAATGGTTGTCGTCCACCGAAACGTAGAAGAGTCTAATTAGGAGGTTAGCGAAATGGCAGTAAATAGAGTTCCTGTTCTTAAAAGATGCAGATCCCTGGGTATGGATCCGATTTACTTAGGATATGATAAAAAATCCAATAGAGAGCTGAAGAGAGCAAACCGTAAAATGAGTGAGTACGGTCTGCAGCTTCGCGAAAAACAGAAAGCAAAATTCATCTATGGTGTTCTGGAAAAACCTTTCCGTAACTACTACAAAAAAGCTGAAAAAATGCCGGGTATGACAGGTGAAAACCTGATGGTTATGCTGGAATCCAGACTGGACAGCGTAGTATTCCGTCTTGGTTTTGCAAGAACAAGAAGAGAAGCAAGACAGATCGTAGATCATAAACACGTAACAGTAAACGGTAAGCAGGTAAACATTCCATCTTATCTGGTAAAAGCTGGCGACGTTATCGAAATCAAAGAAAAATGCAAATCTATGCAGAGATATAAAGATATCGTAGAAGTAACAGGCGGCAGACTGGTACCGGAATGGCTGGATTGCGATATGGAAGCACTCAAAGGTACGGTAAAAGAGCTTCCAGCAAGAGAAGTGATTGATGTTCCTGTAAACGAGATGCTTATCGTCGAGCTGTATTCTAAGTAATAAATAGCACCGTACTACGGTGCGTAGAACCCCTCATACACCAAATAACCCAACAAGGAGGGACTATATGTTCGATTTTAATAAACCTAAAATTGAAATAGCTGAGATTTCAGAAGATAAGAAATACGGAAGATTTGTTGTTGAGCCTCTGGAGAGAGGTTATGGTACAACACTCGGCAATTCACTTAGAAGAATCATGCTCTCATCTTTACCTGGAGCAGCAGTAAGCCAGGTAAAGATCGAAGGTGTACTCCATGAATTCAGCTCAATTCCGGGAGTAAAAGAAGACGTTACAGAGATCATCATGAATATCAAGTCCCTTGCTATTCAGAACAACAGCGAAACAGATGAGCCGAAAGTTGCATACATCGAGTATGAAGGCGAAGGCGTTGTCACCGCTGCTGATATCAAGGCAGACTCCGATATCGTAATCATGAATCCGGATCAGGTTATCGCAACCCTGAACGGCGGTACAAACTGCAAACTGTATATGGAACTGACCATCACCAAGGGCAGAGGCTATATCAGTGCGGATAAAGGTAAAACAGATGATATGCCGATCGGTGTGATCGCAGTAGATTCTATCTACACACCGGTTGACCGTGTAAACTATAAAGTCGAGAATACCCGTGTAGGTCAGGTAACCGATTACGATAAACTGACCATGGATATCTGGACAAACGGAACACTGGCTCCGGATGAGGTAGTCAGCCTTGCAGCAAAGGTTCTGAGTGCTCATCTGAATCTGTTCATCGATCTGTCTGAGAATGCGAAATCAGCAGAGATCATGATTGAAAAAGAAAGCAATGAGAAAGAAAAGGTTCTGGAGATGAACATCGACGAACTGGAACTTTCCGTACGTTCTTACAACTGCCTGAAGAGAGCAGGTATCAATACAGTAGAAGAGCTTTGCAGCAAGACTCCGGAAGATATGATGAAAGTTCGTAACCTCGGACGTAAATCACTTGAAGAAGTACTTGGCAAGCTGAAAGAGCTGGGATTACAGCTCAACCCGAGCGAAGAATAAAATTCAACCCGAGTTATATACAGTGCAGGCGGATAGCAGCCTTGGCAATCCCGGCACTGGACATTATGGACAAGACAGCATCTGTCAAGTAAGCCCGAAGAGCATTGGCAGATGTTCCACAAATGGAGGAAAATAAAATGGCAGGTTATAGAAAACTTAGCAGAACAGCAGACCAGAGAAAAGCCCTGATCAGAGGACAGGTTACATCTCTGCTGTATCATGGAAAAATCGTTACTACAGAACAGAAAGCTAAAGAAATCCGCAAAGTTGCAGAAGGTCTGATCGCTCTGGCTGTTAAAGAAAAAGACAACTTTGAAACAGTTACCGTTACTGCTAAAGTAGCACGTAAAGACAAAGACGGTAAGAGAGTAAAAGAAGTCGTAGACGGCAAGAAAGTAACTGTATACGATGAAGTACAGAAAGAAATCAAAAAAGACAATTCTTCCAGACTGCACGCTCGTCGTCAGATGCTGAAAGTTCTGTACCCGGTAACAGAAGTTCCTACAGAAGCAGCAGGAAAGAAGAAAAACACAAAACAGGTAGACATGGTAGACAAACTGTTTACAGAGATCGCTCCGAAATACGAAGGACGTAACGGTGGTTACACAAGAATCGTTAAGATTGGTCTTCGTAAAGGCGATAACGCTATGAAAGTTCTGCTTGAGCTGGTATAATCCGGACATCAATTTATAAAACGATAACAGAGCCGTTTCGAATTCACAGGATTCGAGGCGGCTTTTGTGCTATCAGGATATAAAGCTGCCAGGCATTTTGCCCTTAACATCATTTAGAACATAAAATGGAAACGAATCGTATTTATCGGAAAGGAGACAGAAAATCATGATTTATATAGGAAGCCATATTTCATCATCCAAAGGCTATGCGGCCATGGGAAGACAGGCCTTGAAGCTTGGGGCGGATACGTTTGCCTTTTTCACACGCAATCCGAGAGGCGGAAGTGCGAAGGAGATCAGGCAGGAAGATGTGGATAAATTTTTGAAAATTGCAGAAGAGGGTGGGTTTGGGAAACTGGTGGCACATGCACCTTATACTTTAAATGCCTGTGCAGCCAGAGAAGAAGTACGTACCTTTGCCAGAGAAGCCTTTGCAGATGACCTGAGGCGTATGGAATACATTCCGGGAAATTATTATAATTTTCATCCGGGAAGCCATGTCGGTCAGGGAACCGAGGAAGGAATCCGCCTGATTTCGGAAATGCTCAACGAAAATCTGAAAAAAGAACAGACGACTACCGTACTTCTGGAGACAATGGCGGGAAAAGGAACAGAAGTCGGAAGGACGTTTGAAGAGCTGCAAAGTATCATGGAAAAGGTTCAACTTTCCGACAAACTGGGCGTGTGTCTGGATACCTGCCATGTATGGGATGCCGGTTATGATATCGTAAATGATCTCGATGGAGTATTAGAAGAATTTGACCGGGTGATCGGTCTGAAGAGATTGAAAGCGATCCATATCAATGACAGCTTAAATGAGAGAGGCAGCCACAAAGACCGCCATGCAAGGATCGGAGAAGGTAAGATCGGACTTCCGGCATTTGAGCGGATCGTGCGACATCCACACCTTCAAGGGCTGCCGTTTATCCTGGAAACACCGAACGATGAGGAAGGCTGGGCAAAAGAAATTGAGATGCTCCGAAGAGCATCCCAGGATCAGTAAATATCCGGCAGTGTCAGATTAACATTTTTCCGGTTCCGGATAATCAACGCCGAATGTATCAACGGTGATTGTGCGGATTACCTGAGGATCGAGCGGAGCATCGTTCCAGTCGGTATCTGTCTCAGCAATTTTATTTACAACATCAAGACCATCGGTCACTTTACCAAAGGCAGCATATGCACCGTCGAGGTGTGGTGCTGCTTTGTGCATGATGAAGAACTGAGAGCCGGCAGAATCCGGATGCATAGCACGGGCCATGGACAGAACACCTGCTTCATGTTTCAGCGGATTATGGAAGCCATTTTGGGAAAATTCGCCGCGGATGGTGTAGCCAGGACCGCCGGTACCATTTCCCAGAGGGCAGCCGCCCTGGATCATGAAACCTTCGATGACTCTGTGGAAAGTCAGACCGTCATAAAAGCCTTTTTTCACCAGGCTGATGAAGTTGTTTACAGAAACTGGTGCGATTTCCGGATAAAGCTCAGCTTTGATCACATCGCCGTTGTCCATGGTAATTGTAATAACTGGATTTTGAGCCATAATTGTATACTTCCTTTCTAAAATGCGGTATAATGATAAAATGCTAGGGTAAAAGATCAAAATGTCGTTCTTGCTTGCAAGATAAGACATTTGAGCTTGTAACCCGCTAAAACATGAGGAAGCAGCGATTTACAACGTAAATCTGCGAATTCCGAATGTTTTATAGAATTGTGGGAGTTACATTGTAACGGAGCAATTCGTGGGCATTTTGTAGGATATACCTTCAACAGATATATCCTAGAAAGTATATCATGCAAATTTGCAGGAGACAAGGAGATTTTCAGAGGGGACGCTATCTATGAAAACAGTCGTATTTCATTTACAGGCGAAAACATGTGAAAAAGACATTTCAAAGTTAAAAGAAGAAATTTTATCTTATAATATAAGAATCGAAGAAAAAGAACTTTCCGAGGTAAAAGAAGAAAAAGACGGTATTCTGGCGATTACGGATCAGTTTTCGGATGTTGATTATGCGAAGGAACACAACATCGCAGTTATTTTCTATGAGACACCGGGAACGAACCGCAGTGTGTCCGGTGTGGACATGGTCGTGCAGGGATTTGAAGAGCTGAATGTAGAGTATCTGCAGCTTATTTATATGCGACATCACGGATTGCCGTGGATCATTGCAAAGACGGATCGGATCTGCATCCGCGAGAGCGTGGAGGGGGATCTTACGGCTTTCCGGAAGCTCTACCAGGAAGAAGGGATGCTGGATTATCTGCCGAATCCGGAGTTTGAAGGTGAGGAAGGAAGAGAAAATTTTCGTCATTATATCCGCAGCATGTACCGTTTTTATAATTACGGGATCTGGACAGTGCTCGAGCGAAAAAGCGGTGCAATTATCGGAAGAGTCGGCATTGAAAACGGAGAATATCAGGGACAGAGCGTACTGGAACTTGGCTATCTGATCGGGAAAGACTGGCGGCGACAGGGATTTGCAAGAGAAGCCGTTTCGATGACGGAACGGTTTGCAGCGGAAGTTTTGCAGGCGGATTCACTCCATGCTTTTATTCACCCGCAAAATGAATCATCTATTGCATTTATTAAAGCAATTGGATACGAAAAACTGGAACTGCCAGGAGAGGACGGAGTTCTGGTCTGGCAAAAAAATCTGCAAAAGGGCAGAATTTAGAAAACGTTTAGAAAAATTTCTCCGGATTGTTTAGAAAGAGCGATTAATATGAAATAGCTCTCGCAGATGAATGAGCTTAAAAACAAAAGAGGTGGAAAAATGCAAATCGAATTTCAGATTTTAGATGCACTGCAAAAGATACATACGCCAGTTCTGGATGGCGTGATGTGTCTGATCACATCACTTGGAAATGCCGGGATTATCTGGATTTTACTGACCATTGCCCTGCTGATTAATCCAAAGATCAGAAGAACAAAAGACGGAACAGCGTGCAGACTTTTCGGGGAATCCGGCAGACGAAGCGGATGTATTTTGCTTGCAGCACTGATTCTTGACCTGATTCTGTGCAACGGTATTTTAAAAAATCTGTTTCACAGAGTACGGCCGTATGACATCAGAACATCCATCGAACTTCTGGTAAAAAGACCGCTGGATTATTCGTTTCCGTCCGGACATACGGCAGCTTCCTTTACTGCAGTGGTGGCACTTTCTTTTGCCGGTGAGAAAAGGGCATGGAAAGCGGCATTGGTTCTTGCATGTCTGATCGCATTTTCCAGAATGTATCTGTATGTACACTATCCGACCGATGTGCTCGGCGGTGTGCTGGTTGGGATTGCAGCAGGATATGGCGGATACCGGGTGGTGAAAGCACTGGAACGGTATAAAAAGGAAAAATAATACAGCATTTTACGAAAGCCCCGTTCTGTGGTATGATAATAGTCACATTATTACACTACAGAAAGGGGCATTTTCAATGGGAGATACCTCAGAATATAAAGCAGAAAAACAGATCGCACTTGGGATCCTGGCACATGTGGATGCCGGAAAGACAACGCTTTCCGAATCCATGCTGCACAAGGGCGGTATTGTTAAAAATATGGGCAGAGTCGATAAAAAGAATGCATTTCTCGATAATTATGAACTGGAAAAGGAACGGGGCATCACAATCTTTTCCAAGCAGGCGGTGTTCCGGATCGGAAATATGCAGGTGACGCTTCTGGATACACCGGGGCATATTGATTTTTCGGCGGAGATGGAGCGGACGCTTCAGGTGCTTGATTATGCGGTGCTTGTCATCAACGGGGCGGACGGTGTGCAGGGACATACTAGGACGCTCTGGAGACTCCTGGAGCGTTATCAGATCCCGGTGTTTTTGTTTATCAACAAAATGGATCAGTTCAAAGGAAATGATGAGGAAAAGCAGGAAGAGCAGGAGCGTCTCCTTGCCAGTCTTCAGAAAGAGCTGAGTACTTCCTGCCTTGATTTTGGCGGAGAATGGGATGCGGCATTTCTGGAGAACCTGGCTTTGTGTGAGGAAGAGGTGCTGGAGCATTATCTGGAATCGGGAGAAGTAGAAGAAGCAGATATTGTAAAAATGGTCGCACAGCGGAAAGTATTTCCGTGCTATTTTGGTTCTGCATTGAAAGAGGAAGGTGTGGACAAATTTCTGAAAGGTGTGGAAACTTATACGGCAGAAAGAAAATACGGGGATAAGTTTGCAGCCAGAGTTTTTAAAATTGCAAGAGATGCACAGGGAAACCGGCTGACCTACCTCAAAGTGACCGGCGGCGTGCTGAAGGTCAAGATGCTGCTCAGAGGTGAAAATCGCAATGCAGAGGAGACGGCAGTCTGGGAAGAAAAGGTTGATCAGATCCGCATTTATTCCGGGGCACGTTATGAGATGGTAAAGGAGGCAAAGGCAGGGATGGTCTGTGCGGTCACCGGACTGGATCATACGTTTGCAGGGGAAGGCCTGGGCCTAGAAGAAGAAAGCACGATTCCGCTGCTGGAGCCGGTGCTTTCCTATAAGATCGAACTGCCGCCGGAATGTGATGCCCATCAGATGCTTCGCAAACTGCGTCAGCTGGAGGAGGAAGAGCCGCAGCTGCACATTGTATGGGAAGAACAGAGTTCGGAGATTCATGCAAAGCTGATGGGAGATGTGCAGATCGAGATTCTGCAGAGCCTGATCAGAGAGCGGTTTGGCGTGGATGTCTCATTTGGAGAGGGCAGCATTGTCTATAAAGAGACGATCGCAGGACCGGTGGAAGGCATCGGACATTTTGAGCCGTTGCGTCACTATGCGGAGGTGCATTTGCTTCTGGAGCCTCTGGAGCGTGGAAGCGGCGTTCAATTTGATACGGATTGCAGCGAAGATCTGCTGGACCGGAACTGGCAGCGGCTGATCCTTACGCATCTGGAGGAAAAAGAGCATATCGGTGTGCTGACCGGTTCGGCGATCACAGATATCAAGATTACATTGATCGCAGGAAGGGCACATCAGAAACACACCGAGGGCGGTGATTTCCGTCAGGCGACGTATCGGGCTGTGCGGCAGGGACTGAAGCGTGCCAGAAGTATTCTGCTGGAGCCGTGTTATGAGTTCTGTCTGGAGATTCCGATGGAGAATGTCGGAAGAGCGATGACGGATCTTCAGAATATGGGGGCAGACTTTGAGCAGCCGATGATCGAGGACAAGATGGCAGGCATCAAAGGTCGGGCTCCGGTTTCCACAATGCGTGGTTATCAGAAAGAAGTTATTTCCTACACAAGAGGATTTGGAAACCTGGTCTGCAGTTTTGGCGGTTATATCGAATGTCACAATGCAGAAGAAGTGATCGCGGCATATGATTATGATTCGGAGCATGATCTGATGAATCCGACCGGATCGGTATTCTGTGCACACGGAGCCGGATTTGTCGTTCCGTGGGATCAGGTTCCAGACTATATGCATCTGGAAGAACGCAGGATCGCAGATACGCAGTCAGCAGACGGGGAACAGGCATCTGATGATAAAAAGAGAAGCGAAAGTGGACAGGCAGACGGCAGCTGGATCAGTTCCGCAGAATACAAAAAGCGACAGGCAGATTACTGGAGGGGCGAAAAAGAGCTGGAAGAGATTTTTGCCCGCACGTACGGAGAAGTTAAAAGAAGGCTTCCGTCCGAGCAGGAATATCGCAGAGTACATGTCACAGCTTCCGAGCCGGTCTATCGTCCTGCAAAACCGAAAAAAGCGGAAAAAGAATACCTTCTGGTGGACGGTTACAACATTATTTTCGCCTGGGAAGAGTTAAAAGAGCTGTCAAAGATCAACATTGACAGTGCGAGAGACCGCCTGAAAGATATTCTGTGTAATTATCAGGGGTATCGCAAGTGTACGCTGATCCTGGTATTTGATGCTTACCGTGTGAAAGGACACCGGGAGGAGATCACAAAATATCACAATATCCATGTGGTCTATACAAAAGAGGCAGAAACAGCCGATATGTTTATCGAAAAGACTGTCCATGCGATCGGCAGGAAATATCAGGTTACGGTAGCAACTTCCGACGGACTGGAACAGGTGATCATCATGGGACAGGGCGGAAAGAGGCTGTCCGCTGCCGGCCTCAAAGAAGAAGTCGATATGGCGGCAGCTCAGATGAAAGAACATTTGGAGGCGGCGAAGCCAAAAACAAAAACCTATCTTGGGGAATATTTTCCGGAAGATTCTGGAAAAGCAGAGTAAAATTTTTTACCGGACAGAAAGAACGGCAGAAACAAGAAATATCATATAAAAAATAATATAAAATGTTATGCAGAGAGGTATAAAAAATGAAAATGGCAGAAGAGCTTCAAAGAGAGCTCCGCAGTATCAACCGTAAAAGTTATCCGGCGTACAAGGGGCTGAAAGGGGCATATCAGTTCCCGGATTACCAGCTTTTTATCGAGCATGTGCAGGGTGATCCATTCGCAGCACCGTCCGCGCTGCGGATTTTTGTGCCGCACAGCAAGGCAAAATTTCCGGAAAGATATTATTGGGATAAGTGCAGCAAGGTTGCATTGCAGGATGCTTTGCTCCGACGTTTTGCGGAAATATCCGCAAAATTCTGTTACCAGGTAAAAGGCTCCGGTAAGAGCGGTGTGATCCAGGTCAGTCACTGCGGACAGGAAGTTCTGGAGCGAACTGCCTGTGAGATCACAAAGGAAGGCATCCACATCCGCTTTTTTGTCGGTTTTCCGGCAAATGGACGAACGATCAATTCCGGCGAACTGGAAAAGATTCTGTTTGTGTATCTTCCGAAGTGCGTGGAAATGTCTCTGTATCACAGAAAAGTTCCGGAAAGAGAGACTGAGCAGGTGATCTGTTTAAAAGAGGATCAGAGGGTAATAAGGGAAGAATTAAAGAAAAGAGGTCTGATCGCATTTGTGGCAAATGGTTCGATTCTGCCAAGACAGAGCGGAAATTCTGATCTGCCGATGAAGGATGCCGTCCCGTTTCAGTCCCCAAAGAGCATGGAAATCACCATACAGCTTCGACATCGTGGTTCGATCACAGGTATGGGGATCAGAAAAGGGATCACGCTGATCGCCGGCGGCGGTTATCATGGAAAATCGACGCTGCTTGAGGCACTCGAAAAAGGCGTTTACGATCACATCGCCGGAGATGGAAGAGAATTTGTGATCACGGATGATACTGCCTGGAAACTTCGGGCGGAGGATGGCAGAAAGATCAAGGATGTCGATATTTCGCTGTTTATCAATCATCTTCCAAATGGAAGAAATACCAGAAGATTTTCTACTCTGGATGCCAGCGGCAGTACCTCACAGGCGGCAAATATTATAGAAGCGATCGAGGCGAAAAGCCAGGTTCTGCTGATTGATGAAGACACTTCCGCAACGAATTTTATGGTGCGTGATGAGCTGATGCAGCGTGTGATCCAGAAGGACAAGGAGCCGATCACGCCGTTTCTGGAGCGTGCGAGAGATCTCTATGAAAAGGCAGGCATCTCTACGATCCTGGTAGTCGGAAGCTGTGGTTCGTATTTTTATATCGCAGATCAGATCATTCAGATGGACAATTACTGTCCGGTGGATATTACAGAGAAAACCAGAAAACTGCTGAAAGAATATAAAAAACCGGACTGTGAGGCAGAAGGCTTTGCACTGCCGTCTGAAAAAAGAAGTATATCCTTTGGAAGCTCTGTGGTACGAAGGAAAAATTACCGCGGAACCGGTATGGTAGAAGAACACGAAAAATTAAAAGTGATGGGAAGAGAAAGTCTGATGCTTGGCAAAGAACAGCTGGATCTTCGCTATCTGGAACAGCTTGCGGACCGGGAACAGACCCAGACACTGGGGTATCTTCTCAAATATGCAAAAGAGCAGTACAGCGGCAAAACAACAGATCTTACGGCACTGATGGAATCCCTGATCCGGAAACTGGAAAAAGAAGGGATCGGAAGTGTGAGCGGGCAGAAAGAGATTCCGGCCGGGATGGCAATGCCACGAAGACAGGAGATTTATGCGTGCTTTAATCGCTTCTGACCCTGGCATCTTTGAATCGTTACAAAAATATTACAAATATTTACAATTTTACATATTTGTATCAAAATTGTTATGTACCATGTATGTGTCGGGGGATCTGGAAGTGCAGTACATGAAAAGATTGCCCACGACATTCTTGAAAGCATTTGTCAGGAGATGACAGGCGGAGAAAATGTGAAATGCTGAAGAGAAAGCGTGGGTGTTTTCTGTTCGGTTCGATGATAAAGGAGGTACAAAACGTATGAAACGCAGAAAATATTTACTTGCTTGCCTGCTTGCAGGTGTTACCATTGCCATGCCGACAGGGCAGCTCAGTTTTGCAGCAGGGGCACAGAACGATATCAGCCTGATGGCAGAGTCCGAAAGCCAGAGCGAGACACAGTCTGAGAGTCAGAGTGAATCGGAGACGGAGACACAGGACCCGAATGTTCCGGAAGGATACAAAGGCATTTACAAGGTCAGTGACCTGAGCCTGTTATCTTCCAAGCCGGACGGAAAATATATGCTGATGGCGGATCTGGATCTGAACAGTGCAGAACAGGCAAGTATTTCTGTATTTCGCGGTACACTGGATGGAAATAACCATACGATCAAAGGACTGAAGCAGGCACTGTTCCAGGTGCTTGAAGAGGGAACGGTGAGTAACCTGAATTTATCGGGTGTGCAGATCAGCGGCAGCGGCGATGCCGGTGCACTTGCAAATGTCATCGGAACCGGCAAAAAAAGTGCAGTTACGATCCAGAATATCACGATCACCGGAAGTGTTACAGGTACCGGGAATACCGGAGCACTGGCGGGTGTTTTGAAGGGGACAGATGTTGTGATCTCGAGGATCGCTAACAGTGCGACTGTAGCCGGAACGGCAAATGCCGGCGGCCTGATCGGACTTGTACAGGCAACAGATGACCAGGAAGGGGCGGCATCTGTGAAGTTGACAGAGAGCTATAACATCGGAGAGGTCAGTGCGGTAACAGCAGGAGGACTGATCGGTGCAGCAGAGATCCCAAATCTGGCAGCGGCAAGAAACATTGAGATCGCAAACTGCTACAACGCAGGCGTATTGGAAAAAGGGGCCAATATCGTAGCGAAGATTACAGCAGGGAACGGTCAGGTCGTGATCAACAAATGTGTCGGTATTCAGTTTTATTATTCTGTGGCATCCGGCATGGTCGGCACGTCCACAATGGCAGCAGGCAGCACACAGACATCCGGCTGCAGCATTTCAAACAGCTACTATTACAGCATGAATCCGGTCTATGCATTTGAAACAGGAAACTGCATTACCGGAACAGCAACGGCACTCAATGATGTGCAGATCAAGACACAGAGCTATTTCAAAGATTTTGATTTCAACGGCATCTGGGCTTTGAATGCATCAGAAAACGGCGGTTATCCATATCTGAAACAGACCACTATGCTGCCGGTCAGCTATGTGGCACCGACTGCCGGAACGGTTCTGATGGACAGCAAAACGGGCGGCAAGTATCTTGTAAGCACCAGAAGCAAAGCAGTTTCCTACGCAGGCGTGCTGGATGAGGAGATCACTTCCGTGAGCATCCCATCTCAGGTGGAGATCAACGGCATAACGTATAATGTAACGGCGATCGCAGAAGGGGCACTGAGAGGAAACACAAAGATCACCTATGTATCCGTTCCGTACAGTGTGACAGAAGTTGGAAAATATGCATTTAAGGGATGTGCATCTCTTACAAAAGTAAGCACCCTCAAATATGTAAAGAATATTTATCAGGAAGCATTTGAAGGCTGCACAAGCCTGACAACGATCGGTGCGACCAATTATCGGATCACACTTCCGTCTGTTGAAATGATCGGTGTGCGGGCATTCCGCAGAGTATCACAGGTGCACAGAGTCTATATTTCTTCGAAAAATCTGACTACGATCAAAAGGGGGGCGTTCAGCGAATGCAGCGGTATAACGAAGTTTAATGTGGTTTCGACAAAACTGAACAGTATGGGAAAATATGCACTGTACAGAACCGGCAAGCTGAAGACGGTCATTTTCAAGACCGGGTATCTGACGAAGAGCAACGTGGGAAGCAAGGCATTTAGCGGTATCAAATCAACGACAACCTTTACGGTTCCGGCAGGTTCCGTTCAGAATTATAAAGATTTATTTAAGAACAAGGGAGCGGGGAGCAAATTTAAGGTTAAGAGTTTGTAAAAAAGATTGAGAAGCGTTAAGGGTATTTACAAAAAACTCATATAAAATAAAAAAACTTCTGAGATCCGGTATGGATTTCAGAAGTTTCAGACTGTAGACAAAGCCCTGCTTTTGCAGGGTTTTGCTATTGTTGGAACCGCTTTTCTGATATAATAAATATCAGAAGGGCGGTGTTTTTTATGATGACGAAAAATGCAGATAAAAAAAGAGAACAAATGATGATGTTTTCCATGGATGACATGGTACCTCAAAACCATATGCTGCGATTGATTGATAAAGCAATCAATTGGAACTTTATTTATGATCTGGTTGAAGAAAAATACTGTCCGGATAACGGCCGCCCTAGTATGGATCCCGTTATGCTGATCAAGATACCATTCATTCAGTATCTCTATGGAATAAAAAGCATGCGGCAGACCATGAAAGAGATCGAGGTAAACGTTGCATACCGCTGGTTTCTCGGACTAGACATGTTAGATCTAGTACCTCATTTCTCTACATTTGGAAAGAATTATACCCGCCGTTTCAAAGATACAGACCTTTTTGAGCAGATTTTTTCAAAGATTCTGGAAGATTGTATGAAATATAAGCTTGTAAATACAGAACAGATCTTCGTGGATGCAACACATGTAAAAGCCTGTGCAAACAGTAAAAAAATGCGTAAGCGGGTTGCACACGAACAGGCTCTCTGGTATGAAGAAGAATTAAATAAAGAGATTGAAGAAGATCGTCTGGCACATGGAAAAAAGCCATTAAAGAAAAAAGATGATAACCAGCCACCTGCATCCGGTGGAACCGGAAATGATAAGGATTCTATATCTGAAGAACTTCCTGAAGATGTAAAAACGCAGAAATGCAGTACCAGTGATCCGGAAAGTGGATGGTTTCGAAAAGGAGAACATAAACATGTTTTTGCATATGCAGTAGAAACTGCCTGTGATAAACATGGCTGGATCCTTGGATATACAGTACATCCTGGTAATGAGCATGACAGTCGTACTTTTAAAGCATTATACGATAAGATATCTAAACTGAATCCGCAGATGGTAGTTGCAGATGCAGGATATAAAACTCCGGCAATCGCCCATCAGCTGTTGGAAGATGGAATTCAACCACTTTTTCCGTATACCCGTCCCAAGACCAAAGAAGGCTTTTTCGGGAAACACGAATTCGCATATGATGAATACTATGATTGTTATATATGCCCGGGAGCACATATATTGCCATACAGTACAACAAACAGAAGTGGATATAAAGAGTATAAAAGCTGCGGTGAACATTGTGCTGAATGCCAATATCTTTCAAAATGCACAGAAAGTAAGGATCATATAAAACGGATCACACGTCATGTATGGGAAGAATATATGGAAGTGGCAGAAGACATTCGGCACACGATAGGAAACAGACAGATCTATCAGTTAAGAAAAGAAACCATAGAAAGGATATTCGGTACAGCGAAAGAACAGCATGGATTTCGATATACGCAATATGTAGGAAAGGCACGGATGGAAATGAAAGCCGGGCTTACCTTTGCATGCATGAATCTGAAAAAACTGGCAAAGATTCTGGAAAAACGAGGCTGGAATACAGCCAGATTTTTGTTGATTTTGAAGAAAATAAAAAGAAAAGAAGTTTTGAAAGAAAAATGGTGCTGGGCATAATACCCAACACCAAGTTTGTCTACAGTCTGAAACTTCTGAGATCCGGTATGGATTTCAGAAGTTTTTTTATACTTATCTTATAACCTTTTCAGGCTTTTGCTGTGTCACGGAAGATCACATGGCTGTAATTTTTCAGGGCACTTTGCAGAACCAGTCCGATCACACCGCAGGAAAGTACTTCGCCGATGCCGACTGTCAGCATCATAAACGGGATCGGCAGATTGACACCGTATCCGTAGTAAAGGACGAACGGTACGATCAGGGTGTTGGCAATGATCGGCGGCAGCGGAGCTAAGAATCTGCTCTTTTTACGCAGGGCATAAGTTCCGAGGGCTCCAAGCAGTGTGGCAATGCTGCCGAAAATAATATCAGCAGGGATTGCACCGCCGAACAGGTTGGCAATAATACATCCGACAAACAGTCCCGGAATCGCAGCCGGTGTGAAGAATGGCAGGATGGTCAGTGCTTCAGAAATACGAACCTGTACTTCACCGAAACTGAACGGTGCAAAGATGATCGTCAGCACGACATAGATCGCTGCGATCACAGCAGCCTGGGTTAAAAAGGTTACCTTGTTAGACTTTTTCATGATATTTTTCTCCTTTAGTTTTGTTTTATGAGTGGAAGGTCACGAACACTCAGCACATTTTACGGCGGTGACCGCCGGCAAGCCCGATAAGACCTTGTTTTTAAGGGCTTTGCAACGGCTCAAAGTATAACACAGTGCCGGAAAGATTGCAACAGAAAGCTGGAAAATCCATGCTGTGCCAGAATCTGGAAGCGTATTTCGACACTTCCCTGAAAGTGTATAAAAATTTGGCATTTTTGGAGGAATGTATACCAGATTTGGTAGACAAAAAGGGAAAAGTAAGATAAACTAAAATTTGTGGTAAATGCTCTTTTGCATTTACAAAGAGGTAAAAAAGAAATCATGTATCAGAAAAGGCGAAGATGGAGTATGAGGAGGAAAAATGAAGTTTGAAAAAGAAGTGATGCAGAATCTTGCTATGGTCACACAGCTTGGGATTTCTATGCTGGCTCCGATCATTCTCTGCGTATTCGCAGGCCACTGGCTGGATGAGCATTTCGGGTTTCACAGCGTGATCGTGCTGCTTCTCTTTGGTATCGCAGCAGGTGTACGCAACTGTTATCTGATCTTAAAACAGCTTATTCCGAAAAAAGGAGAAAAGAAACATGGAAGATAAGGTATTGAAAAGTCTGATTTCCGGTATCCTATTATGTGGAATACTGTTTCAGGCAGTCTTTGTGTGGTTTTCTGATGCAAAGGTCTTTTTTTCACTGGGGCTGTGGATCGGAGTCGGCGTTGCCGTTTTTATGGCATGGCACATCAGGTACAGTTTAGAAGATGCACTTGATATGTCAGAGGGCGATGCTCCGAAACATATGTACCGTATGTATGGCATCCGTATGGCAGTCGTGCTGGTTGTATTTTTTATTACTGCCTATTTTGAGATCGGCAGTATGATCGGCGTTCTGCTTGGAGTGATGACTCTGAAAGTCGGAGCATATATGCAGCCTTTGCTTCAGAAAATAAAAAAGAAAAGAAGGTGAATGAGTGAGAGCAGGTTTTTTGCTGGCGGCAAGTGGTGACGTGGATTTTATGATCCATGGACTGTTCAAGTACAGGTTATTCGGACAGGAATTTTGGATCACGACCACGCATGTCAGCATACTCGTGGTGATGCTGGTACTGTTTGTGTTTGCACTTGCGGCAAACCGGACGATGCGTCACGCACAGGAAGTGCCGGGATTTTTCCAGAATATCGTCGAGATGATCGTGGAAATGCTGGATGGCATGGTAGAGAGCAGCATGGGAAGTTATGCGAAGAAATATCGCAACTACATCGGATCGATCTTTATCTTTATTTTTGTCAGCAATATCTCAGGTCTGTTTGGGCTTCGGCCTCCGACAGCGGACTATGGCGTAACACTTCCACTGGGAATTATCACATTTTGTATCATACAGTACAACAATGTGAAGTATAACAAATTTGGTGCATTTACCGATCTGTTTAAGCCAATCCCGATCCTCTTCCCGATCAACCTGATCGGAGAGATCGCAGTGCCGTTTTCTCTGTCACTGCGTCTGTTCGGAAATGTGCTTTCCGGAACGGTTATGATGTCACTGATCTACTCACTGCTTTCCAAGATCGCAGTGGGCTGGCCGGGATTTCTTCATATTTACTTTGATCTTTTCTCCGGTGCAATACAGACCTATGTGTTCTGTATGCTGACAATGGTATTTACTTCACAGAAAATGCCGCAGGAAAATTAAAAGATGTCAAAGCCCCGGAAGCGGATCTGTTCGCAGCAGGTGGGCGGCATCAACTGGCAACATCAAGAAATCATATTTTAATATTTAGGAGGTACATCTCATGGATGGAATTACAGGTAAGGCACTGGTTTTAGCATGCTCTGCAATTGGTGCAGGTCTTGCAATGATCGCAGGTATTGGTCCTGGTGTAGGTCAGGGTATTGCAGCCGGATATGGTGCAAGTGCAGTAGGAAGAAACCCGGGTGCAAAAGGTGATATTATGTCAACCATGCTTTTAGGTCAGGCAGTTGCCGAGACAACAGGTCTTTATGGTCTTGCTATCGCATTTATCCTGCTGTTCGCAAACCCGCTGATCGGCAAGCTGTAAAAAGGGGGCAAAACGTTGGAACGACTGTTTAATCTGGATCCTCAGCTGATTCACGACGCCGTTCTGCTGGCACTTGCAGTATTTGTCATGTTTACGTTTCTGTCCTATCTGCTGTTTAATCCGGCAAGAGATTTCCTGAAAAAGAGACAGGATAAGATCAAAAACGATCTGGATACCGCCGCAGCAGATAAAGCAGATGCACGTAAACTCAAAGAAGATTACAATGCGAAAATTCAGAATATCAATGCAGAGGCAGAAGAAATTCTGGCACAGGCAAGACAGAAAGCTCTGGATAACGAAGCGAAGATCATTGCCGAAGCAAAAGAAGAAGCTGCAAGAATTCTTTCAAGAGCAAATGCCCAGGTTGAACTGGAGCGTAAAGCTGCTGCAGATGATATGAAGAAAGAAATGATCGCACTTGCATCTTTGATGGCAGAAAAGGCAGTAGCCGGTGCGGTTGATGCAAAAGTTCAGGATACGATGGTAGAGAGTACACTGAAAGAAATAGGGGAGGACACATGGCGAAAGTAGCGGCGAAGGTATACGGTGACGCGCTGTTCGAGCTGGCGGTGGAAGAGAACCGCTGTGACCAGTTTCTGGAAGAGATTTGTGCCGTAGAGAACGCACTTGACCAGAATCCCCAGGCAGAGACGCTGCTCTGCCATCCGGGTATCGGCAGCGAGGAAAAGCAGGATTTTATCGAAAAATGTTTCAAGGGAAACGTCTCAGACGATATGACAGGATTTTTACAGATCCTTGTGAAGAAGGGACGCTTTTCCGAGAGAAATGCCATATTTGCATATTTTACAGCTAAAGTGAAAGAATACAAAAAAATTGGTGTGGCTCTGGTGACATCTCCATTTGAGCTTACCGCAGAACAGAAGACTAAGATCGAAAAGAGACTTCTGGATACTACGGACTACAAAAAGATGGAGATCACATACCGCGAGGATAAGACGCTGATCGGCGGTCTGGTGATCCGGATCGGAGACCGTGTCATTGACACCAGTATAAAGAGCAGGCTGGAAGAGCTGAGGCTGCAGCTCATGGGAATTTCCCTCGAAGCCTGAGAGAAGAAAACAGCATGAAAGAAGGTGCAAAGACCTTATGAATTTGAAACCTGAGGAAATAAGCTCAGTGATAAAAGAAGAGATCAAAAGATATTCTTCCCATATGTCCGTTGCAGAAGTGGGCACGGTTATTCAGGTTGCAGATGGTATCGCACGTATCCACGGCCTTGAGAAGGCGATGCAGGGTGAGCTTCTGGAGTTTCCGCATGGTGTGCGGGGCATGGTGCTCAACCTGGAGGAGGATAACGTAGGTGCCGTACTGCTCGGTGATGCAACGAATATCGAAGAGGGCGATATCGTAAAGACTACCGGCACCGTTGTGGAAGTTCCGGTAGGCGATGAGATGATCGGCAGGGTTGTCAATGCCCTTGGACAGCCGATCGATGGCAAAGGTCCGATCTCAAGCAGGAAATTCCGTAAGATCGAAAGAGTAGCTTCCGGAGTTATCGACCGAAAGAGCGTAGATACCCCGCTTCAGACAGGTATCAAGGCAATTGACTCCATGGTGCCGATCGGAAGAGGACAGCGTGAGCTGATCATCGGAGACCGTCAGACCGGTAAGACAGCGATCGCGATTGACACGATCATCAACCAGAAGGGTCAGAATGTAAAATGTATTTATGTAGCGATCGGTCAGAAAGCATCGACCGTTGCCAATATCGTAAAGACACTGGAAGAAAACGGAGCCATGGATTATACAACCGTTGTAGCATCCACTTCCAGTGAACTTGCTCCGCTGCAGTATATCGCACCGTATTCCGGATGTGCGATCGGAGAAGAATGGATGGAGAATGGAGAGGACGTACTGATCATTTACGATGATCTGTCCAAACATGCGACAGCTTACCGTACACTTTCCTTACTTCTGCGTCGTCCACCAGGCCGTGAAGCTTATCCGGGAGACGTTTTCTATCTGCATTCCAGACTTCTGGAGCGTGCGGCGAGACTTTCCGATGAACTTGGCGGAGGATCTCTGACGGCACTGCCGATCATCGAGACACAGGCAGGTGACGTTTCCGCTTATATTCCGACGAACGTTATTTCCATCACAGACGGTCAGATCTATCTGGAGACAGAGATGTTCAATGCCGGATTCCGCCCGGCGGTAAATGCCGGACTTTCTGTATCACGAGTTGGAGGTTCCGCTCAGATCAAGGCAATGAAAAAGATTGCTGCCCCGATCCGAGTAGAGCTGGCACAGTTCCGTGAGCTGGCATCTTTTGCACAGTTTGGTTCCGAACTGGATGCCGATACCAAAGAAAAGCTGGCACAGGGCGAGCGTATCCGTGAAGTCCTCAAACAGCCGCAGTATGCACCAGTTCCGGTAGAATATCAGGTTATCATCCTGTATGCGGCTACCAGAAAACATCTGCTGGATATTCCGACAGAAAAAGTTCTGGAGTTTGAAGAAGCACTGTTTGAATATATCAAGACCAAATATCCGGAGATTCCGGAGAGCATCAAAGAGACCAGGGTACTTTCCGACGAAGCAGAGCAGAAACTGATCCAGGCGATCGGTGAGTGCAAAGCAAAATTTTCTGCAGCTGAATAAAGCAGCATGATGACGGAAAAGAAAGCAGGAGGATGATACCATGGCTTCAATGAGAGATATTCAGAGGCGCAGAAACAGTATCGCCAGCACACAGCAGATCACAAAAGCCATGAAGCTGGTTTCCACCGTAAAGCTTCAGAGGACGAGGGAAAAAGCGGAAGAATGCAA
The DNA here is from genome assembly GCF_018783905.1 of Ruminococcus sp. MCC718. Lineage (NCBI taxonomy): Bacteria > Bacillati > Bacillota > Clostridia > Eubacteriales > Oscillospiraceae > Ruminococcus > Ruminococcus sp. MCC718. Next base: position 34,108 of record NZ_WQNP01000164.1, on the reverse strand, counting down.
ACCGTATTTTAACCATATGTATGCCACGGTGACCAGTATGCTTGCACGTACCGGCATTGTGGAACACCCGTATCTGAAAAGCGGAAAATCGGGGAAAAAGGGTGTGATCGTCATCTCATCCAACAGAGGACTGGCAGGCGGTTACAACTCCAACATCGTGAAAATGCTCACGCAGGGCGAACTGGAAGGAAAAGAGCTTCTGATCTATAACATCGGCCGAAAAGGGCATGAAGCACTGGAACGAAAAGGCTATGAGATCGCAGAAGATTACAGCGAGGTGATCAATTCCCCTCTGTATTCGGATGCGGTGGAGATCAGCCAGAGAGTCCTGAAAGATTTCGAGGAAGAGAAGATCGGAGAGATTTATCTTGTCTATACCAGCTTCAAAAACACGGTGGTACATGAGCCGAAACTTTTAAAGCTGCTTCCGGTGGAATTCAGTGACAAAGAGCTGTCCGATGCAGAGCGGAATACGCCGATGAACTACAAGCCGGGCGAGGAAGAAGCCCTGGATATGATTATACCAAAATATATCGCAAGTCTTCTGTACGGAGCGTTAAACGAGGCGGCAGCCAGCGAAAACGGTGCACGTATGCAGGCAATGGATGCAGCTACGAGCAATGCAGAGGACATGATGGAAAGCCTGGAACTGCAGTACAACCGTGCAAGACAGGGCTCGATCACGCAGGAGCTGACCGAGATCATTGCAGGAGCCGAGGCTGTTGAATAGAAACGTCTGCCGCAGCATATGCGGCATTACTAGGAGGAAACATGGCAGAACAAATTCAAGGAAAGATCACGCAGATCATTGGTGCGGTCCTGGATATTAAATTTCCGGAAGGCAAGCTGCCAAAGATCTACGACGCGATCCATATCGCAGCTCCGGACGGCGGTGTGCTGACGGCAGAAGTTGCACAGCACTTAGGTGACGATACGGTGCGATGCATTGCGATGGGACCGACCGATGGGCTGGTTCGTGGTGCCGAAGCGATCGCAACCGGTGCACCGATCACCGTTCCGGTCGGAGAAAAGACACTTGGACGTATCTTCAATGTAACCGGAGATGCGATTGATAAAAAGCCGGCACCGGAAGGCGTCGAATATTTACCGATCCACAGAAAAGCACCTTCTTTTGAAGAACAGTCCACATCTACCGAGATCCTGGAGACCGGTATCAAGGTAGTCGATCTGCTTTGCCCGTATCAGAAAGGCGGTAAGACCGGTCTGTTCGGAGGAGCAGGTGTAGGAAAGACCGTTCTGATTCAGGAGCTGATCCACAATATCGCAACCGAGCACGGTGGATATTCCGTATTTACCGGAGTTGGTGAGCGTACACGAGAAGGAAATGACCTCTATCACGAGATGGAGGAATCCGGAGTTATCAATAAGACCACCATGGTGTTCGGTCAGATGAACGAGCCGCCTGGAGCACGTATGCGTGTCGGTCTTACCGGACTTACGATGGCAGAATATTTCCGTGACCAGGCAGGAAAAGATGTCCTGCTGTTCATCGACAATATTTTCCGTTTTACGCAGGCAGGTTCCGAGGTTTCCGCCCTGCTTGGACGTATGCCGTCCGCAGTAGGATACCAGCCGACACTGCAGACAGAGATGGGTGCTCTTCAGGAGCGTATCACTTCTACAAAGAGCGGTTCCATCACATCCGTACAGGCCGTTTATGTGCCGGCGGATGACCTGACAGACCCGGCACCGGCTACGACATTCGCACATCTGGATGCTACGACTGTACTTTCCCGTTCCATCGTAGAGCTGGGAATTTATCCGGCAGTTGATCCGCTGGAGTCCACATCCCGTATTCTGGACCCGCGTATCGTAGGCGAGGAACACTATAAAACGGCACGAGGCGTGCAGGAGATCCTGCAGAAATACAAAGAACTTCAGGATATCATCGCCATCCTTGGTATGGACGAGCTTTCCGAGGACGACAAGCTGGTCGTGAGCCGTGCGAGAAAAGTACAGAGATTCCTGTCACAGCCGTTCTTTGTGGCAACACAGTTTACCGGTCTGGACGGACGTTATGTGCCGCTCTCTGAGACCATCCGCGGATTCCGCGAGATTCTCGAAGGCAAGCACGATGATGTTCCGGAAAGCTACTTCCTGAACGCAGGCTCGATCGATGATGTCACAGCCCGCATGAAATAGGGAGGTGTAAAATGGCAGCAGACAATCTTTTTGATCTGAAGATCATTACACCGGATCGTGTATTTTACAGTGGAAAAGCCAGTTTTCTGGAGCTGAATACCGTAGAAGGCGGGATTGGTATCTATAAGAACCATATTCCGATGACAACCGTTCTGGAGCCGGGGATCGCCACGATCACCGAAGAAGGCGGAAATAAAAAGGAAGCAGCACTGCACACCGGATTTATGGAAATCTTAGGTGACAGGATCACGATCCTTGCAGAGATCGCCGAGTGGCCGGATGAGATTGACCGCAACCGGGCACAGGAAGCAAAGATCCGTGCAGAACGCAGACTGCAGAATGATAAGTCCAACATCAATATCACGCGGGCAGAGCTGGCACTGCACAAGGCACTGGTTCGTATCGAACTGGCAGACCATGTAACAAAATAATAATAATGATGTGGGTGTCAAAAGTCCCCAACTATGATGCCTACGGATTGTTCCGTGCGTTGCACTCCCACAATCCTCCCCAGTATTCGCATATCGTGGGATTATCATCCCACTTTTATGCTCATATCGGGGCGGGTCCCAAGGTCTTTCATCCACCTATGAGCAAGCTCATGTGGATTTAGACCTTTTGACCCTGGCATCATCATAATAATAAGAAAACCGGCAGGATATGTTTATATCCGGGCCGGTTTTCTGCTGCCTGAAGTTTTCAGTACTTAACTTGAGATGAAAATGTTCTGCAAAAGCAAACGAAAAGAGTTTTTCCGTATATTCTTCCAGAGACGGGAAATAATGAAAACAGACGAAACTAAATTCGGGAAACAATGGAGGGATATAGGATGCAAAGATGGCTGAAACGGGCAGGACTGATTCTGTTTTTTGGCCTGTGGGCAGCGGCAGGACTGCAGATCTGGGCAAAGAAGCAGGAAAGCAGAGAGATGGAGGCAGTGGCAGCGTTCTCGAATATTGGAACAGACAACCGCAGCGGTATCGTGCAGTACTATGGAAAGCTGAAAAAAGAGAAGCAGGTGCAGATGCTGGAACGCCGGGAAGAATACCTGCGGCAGATCGCAGCCTCACTTGGTATTTCCAGTCAGATTCTGGTCTATCGTACCTACGGAGAGGACAGTCAGAGTGTCGTACTGCAAAAAGAAGGGGCAAACGCCGATACTGTGCTGCGTCTTGTCACCTGGAGAGAAAAAGGGGCGATCACCGGACAGAGCCTGTATGCAAACGTGACTATTCCCGGCGGCGGATTTGAAGAGGCACAGACCTTAAGAACGAAAATGCAGAACGTTCTGGATGAAACGATGGAAAGCAAACGAAGCAGTGTGGCAGTGCAAGGGTTTTATCTCGGAAATCTGTCAGAAGAGAAAAAAGAAGCGATCGCAGAACAGCTGCTGGAAGATATGCATGCCAGAACCGTGATCAAAAACCAGGATGGGAATCTGTATACGGTTTATGCCTACAGTCCCTGTTTTTCGGAGAGTGTAAGGCAGGGGACAACCCGGGTAAATCTGGCACTGACCATGTATTACAACAGCAGGACGCAGCAGACAGAAATATGTGCGGCAGTTCCGGCAATCGGGGTGAGCGGGGAAAGTGCTTGATTATTTGCAGAAGATTGCGTATGATAAAGCGTATAGTATCTTCTGACAACTGCAGCATGCATTGTCAGGCAAATAAAAATGCAGGAATCATGCGTGATCTTTGTGCTTTGCAGGCCGGGGATTACGAAGACAGGAGAGATTATGTATACAGACGGAATCATATTTGATGTGGACGGAACACTCTGGGACAGCACGCCGATCGTGGCTGAGGCCTGGACACAGGCAGTTCTGGAATGTGGTATCAAAGACCGCATCGTAACAGCGGGGGAATTAAAACAGTTATTTGGAAAGACCATGTCCGTGATCGCAGCATCCCTTTTTCCGGAGGCTTCAAAAGAAGTGCAGGAAACCATTCTGGAAAAATGCTGCGTTTATGAAGAAGAGGCACTGGAAGAAAATCAACAGGATATCTGCTATCCGGATGTCCGGGAAGTCATAAAACAGCTTGCAAAAACATATGATCTTTATAGTGTCAGCAACTGTCAGTGCGGCTACATTGAACAGTTCTTAAGAAAGACACAGCTGGAGGCGTACATAAAAGATATCGAGTGTTTCGGAAATACCGGAAAGAACAAAGGTGAAAATATCCGCCTTCTGGTGAAAAGAAATAGCCTGAAAGCACCAGTTTATATCGGAGATACCAAAGGGGACTGCGACGCCTCCAAAGAAGCAGGCGTGCCGTTTATCTTTGCTTCTTATGGATTTGGAAACGTTACAGAATATGCAGCAAAGATCGGGGAAATGAAAGATCTGCTGACGCTGTTTTCAGGGCAGTAACACCGCATGAATCGCATGTGCGTTCGACTGAAAGCCATAACTTGACTATATGAGCTATATATGCTACCATATGTATAACAAATGTGCTGCAAAGAGAACAAGTGCTTTGCAGCATTTGTCTTAGTCGGAATATACGCTCCGACTCGAATTTTACTGTATATCGAAGGATATTCCTTTGGTAAGACAACAAAAGAGGGTGGCTTTATGGTTATAAAAATTGATTTTCAGAGCGAAGAAGCGTTGTATATGCAGCTGCGGAATCAGATCATTCTCGGGATTGCAACTTCTGTGATCCAGGAGGGAGATTCCCTGCCGTCCGTCCGGCAGCTGGCGGGCGATATCGGCATCAACATGCACACGGTCAACAAGGCATATTCTCTGCTGCGTCAGGAAGGATTTCTGACAATAGACCGGAGAAAGGGAGCCGTGATCGCACTGGATGTTGATAAAATGGAAGCAATAAATGAAATTAAGAAAAATCTCAGAGTTATTCTGGCAAAAGCACACTGCAAAAATATTTCAGCAGACGAAGTGCATGAGCTGGTTGATGAGATTTTCTCAGAATACGAGCCGTTATGATCAAATGATGTTGAGGTCCTAAGTTCAAATGTCTTATCTTGCAAGCAAGAACGACCTTTTGACCCTGGCATCATCAAGTCTGTAAAAAGAAAGACAGGAGGCGATAAGATTGCGTGAGCGTTTTACAGAAAATGCAGAAAAAGTATTAAAGCTGGCAAAAAAGGCAGCCAAAAATAATGGAAATGGATACATAGGATCCGAGCATCTGCTGCTTGGACTTTTAGAAGAAGGCGAAGGCACGGCGGCGATCCTTTTAAAAGAGTCCGGTGCAGACACCGTCAAGATTCGCACTTTAGTTGCAAATCTGATCACATCAGAGGGAGATACCCTGACAGAAGAGACCGACTATACGCCAAGGACCGAAATCATTCTTGAGAATGCCGTGCATGAGGCGGATTTCTTCCATATGGAAAAAGTGGGGACGGAGCATCTGCTTCTGGCACTTTTAAAAGATACGGAATGCGTGGCAACCAGACTGCTGCACACGATGGAGATCGATATCCGCAAACTTTATCTCAGCGTTCTTAGTGCGATGGGGATTGAGGAGTCCATGTACAAAGAGCTGGCACAGAAAGAAAAGGCAAGAAGGGACGGCGGTGCGACTCCGGTGCTGGATCAGTACAGCCGTGATCTGACAGAGATGGCAGCAGAGGGCGAGCTGGACCCGATCGTCGGCCGTGACGCAGAGATCGAGCGTATTTTGCAGATCTTAAGCCGCAGGACGAAGAACAATCCGTGCCTGATCGGTGAGCCGGGTGTCGGCAAGACGGCGATCGCAGAAGGGCTGGCACAGCGGATCGTGCTCGGAGCCGTTCCACCGATGCTTCAGAACAAACGCGTGGTCACACTGGATATGGCGAGCATGGTTGCCGGTTCCAAATACCGCGGCGAGTTTGAGGAACGCATCAAAAAAGTGATCCAGGAAGTGACGGACAGCCGCGATGTGCTGCTGTTTATCGATGAGCTGCACACGATCATCGGGGCAGGCGGAGCAGAAGGAGCCATGGATGCCTCCAATATTTTAAAACCGTCCCTTTCCAGAGGAGAGATCCAGCTGATCGGTGCCACCACGATCGAGGAGTACCGAAAATACATCGAAAAAGATCCGGCACTGGAGCGACGTTTCCAGCCGGTTATGGTAGAAGAGCCGAGCGAGGAGGAGACGCTTGAAATCTTAAAAGGAATCCGTCCATACTATGAGGAACACCATGGTGTTCGGATCTCCGACGAAGCCCTGGATGCAGCAGTGAAACTTTCCAGACGTTATGTCAACGACCGTTTCCTTCCGGATAAGGCGATCGATCTGATGGATGAAGCAGCATCAAGAAAGCAGCTCAAAGGATATCAGGCACCGAAGCAGCTTGAAAAGCTTCAGCAGAGACTGGAGCAGATTTTAAAAGAAAAAGAAGAGAGCATCGTTCTCGGAGATTTTGAAGAGGCTTCTAATCTTGGACAGGAACAGATCAGAGTAGAAGAAGAGCTGAAAAAAGAACAGAAAAAGATGGATCGCAAACGTTCCGGCAAGAAACTGACAGTTGGCGAGGAAGATGTAGCAGATGTGGTAGCCGTATGGACGAAAATACCGGTCAGCCGCCTGACAGAAAGAGAATCCGGTCGCCTCTTAAAGCTTGAATCTACACTGCATAAACGAGTTGTAGGTCAGGATGAGGCCGTAACTGCTGTTGCCAAAGCCATCAAACGAGGCCGTGTCGGACTGAAAGATCCGAAACGTCCAATCGGTTCTTTCCTGTTCCTTGGTCCGACCGGTGTCGGCAAGACCGAGCTTTCCAAAGCACTGGCAGAGACCGTTTTCGGAAGTGAAGACGCCATGATCCGCGTTGATATGTCTGAATACATGGAAAAACATAGTGTTTCAAAACTGGTAGGTTCCCCTCCTGGATATGTGGGATATGAAGAAGGTGGACAGCTTTCTGAGAAAGTCCGCAGAAATCCATATTCCGTGATCCTGTTTGACGAGATTGAAAAAGCACACCCGGATGTATTTAACATTTTGCTTCAGGTGCTGGACGACGGACACATCACCGATTCTCAGGGCAGACAGGTAGATTTCAAGAATACGATCCTCATCATGACCTCCAATGCCGGAGCACAGTCGATCATTTCCCCGAAAAAGCTGGGATTTGCATCGGTGGACGATGAGAAGCACAACTATGAATATATGAAAGGCAGTGTGATGGAAGAGGTACGCCGGATGTTCAAACCGGAGTTCTTAAACCGTATCGATGAGACGATCGTCTTCCATGCACTGAACCGTGAGAATATCACCAGGATCGCAGAGATCCTGCTGGAGCAGTTCGCAAAACGCTGCAAAGAGCAGATGGATATCACACTGAAGATATCAAGTGCTGCAAAAGAACTGATCGCAAAAGCAGGCTTTGATGAAAAATACGGTGCAAGACCGCTGAAACGTGCGATCCAGACGAAAGTAGAAGATGCACTGGCACAGGAGATCCTGGAGGGCAAGGTAAAAGCAGGGGATAAAGTACTGCTTGGCGTTTCTAAAGAAGAAATTAAATTTTCTGTGAAAAGTGAAAAAGCTCTGGATAAGTAAGTTCGATTATGGTAAAATAAGACAAAAGTCGAGGAGAAATCCCATAACTGTTGAACACTTTCACATGCGTTTGATTTGAATATCAGTAAATCCAGTCAGAATCATACATTGAGTTTTCGTGCATTTGACTTGAAAGAAAGCTGGTTTGACAGCGGGATAAAGCGACAAAAGAGAATACCAGGAGGGCATAGATATGTCAGTAGTAAGTGAATTGATACGCACAGAAGCAGATGGAACGATCAGTTTCGGTAATTATGAGCTGCCGGCCAAATCCAAAAAATCCGATTTTGAGCATGACGGCGATCTGTATAAAGTAAAAACTTTCAAGGAGATCACAAAGCTTGAGAGAAATGGCATGTTTGTTTACGAATCCGTACCGGGAACCGCAGTCAGCCATTTGAAAGCGACCGAGAATGGTATGAGCTTTACCGTAGAGTGCCCGACCGATGCACAGATTACCGTAGAGCTGGAAGAGGAGACAAGCTATCAGGTATTTGTCGATGATAAGGAAGTTGGCGAGATGAAGACAAACCTCGGCGGCAAACTGGTACTGAGCGTAGAGCTTGACAGCACAGAAAGTGCGGCAGTTCGCATCGAAAAAATGTAATAATCTGATTCTGACAGCAAGTGTTTTGAATTATGAAGAATCATTATAAAAATTGAGAATCTTCTCAGCATAAGAAAAGGGGGAGCGTCGGGACGGACGTTCCCTTTTTGCTGTGATGACGAGAAAAACAAAACAGAAATATCTGCCGGAAAGAATCGGCAGTGTTCTTTAAAGGAGGGAACATGGCAAAAAAATCAACAATTTTTTTCTGTCAGAACTGCGGTTATGAGTCTGCAAAATGGCTGGGACAGTGTCCAGCCTGCAAAGAGTGGAATACACTGGTCGAGGAGACGGTCGTGACAGGAAAGGCGGGAAAAAGCAGTAAAAAAACAGAGAGCCTGGCGGCCAGGATACATGAGGCACAGCCGGTGAAATTATCCGGAATCAAGACAGAGAGCGAGATACGCACAGCGACCGGATTTGAAGAGCTGGATCGTGTGCTTGGCGGAGGCATTGTTGCCGGATCGCTGGTTCTGGTCGGCGGTGATCCGGGTATCGGAAAATCAACCATTCTTTTGCAGGTCTGCAAAAATCTCACAGAAAAAGGCAAAAAAGTATTGTATATATCGGGTGAAGAATCGCTTCAGCAGATTAAACTGCGAGCGTCCAGAATCGGAAGTTTCGGAGAGGAAATGCTGTTGCTCTGTGAGACCAGCCTTGAGACGATCCAGGGGGTGATCGAGCGTGTGCAGCCGGAAATCGTAGTGATCGATTCGATCCAGACGATGTATCAGGAAGACGTTTCCTCCGCACCGGGAAGTGTATCGCAGGTAAGAGAAGCTACTTCTGTATTTATGCAGATCGCAAAACGTATGGGAATCTCCATTTTTATTGTCGGACATGTGACAAAAGAAGGAGTTGTCGCAGGACCGAGAGTTCTGGAGCATATGGTTGATACCGTGCTGTATTTCGAGGGTGACCGCCATGCAGCCTACCGCATCCTTCGCGGCGTCAAGAACCGATTCGGCTCCACCAACGAGATCGGTGTTTTTGAGATGTGCCAGAGTGGATTAAAAGAAGTCAAAAATCCATCGGAATATATGTTAAGCGGCAAGCCGCAGGGAGCATCCGGATCAATCGTGTCCTGTTCCATGGAAGGCACAAGGCCGATTCTTGTAGAAGTTCAGGCACTTGTGTGCCGCAGCAACCTTGCGATGCCAAGAAGGACGGCAGCTGGCACCGACTACAACCGAGTCGGGCTTCTGATGGCTGTAATCGAAAAACGCATCGGTATGCATTTATCAACCTGTGATGCCTATGTCAACATTGCGGGAGGCATCCGCATGAACGAGCCGGCGATCGACCTGGCGATCGTGCTTGCACTGATCTCCAGCTACAAAGACATTGCGATTGACGAAAAAACACTGGCATTCGGAGAAGTGGGCTTAAGCGGTGAGATCCGTGCCGTCAGCATGGCACAACAGAGAGTGGCAGAGGCCAGGAAACTAGGGTTTGAGACGATCATTCTGCCGGCAGTTTCCATGCCTTCAATTGGGAAAGTGGAGGGGATCCGCCTGCTTCCGGCGGCAAATTTAAGGGAAGCATTGAAATATCTGTAAAAGTTACAATGGGGGTGAAAGTATTTTGTACAAAATTATGCTGGTAGATGATGAGGCAGAAGTAAGAGAGAGCATTTTGCTTCAGATTTCGAAGAGCAGTTGCATCAGCAGGAAATGTAGCATCTGCAACGCAGAGTACAGAAACTACTCGATTTCTCTTACGGAGAAGCAACGAAAGAAGATGGGCATTAAGAAAACTCATATGTAAAATAGAACGCCATGATGATTCGAAAACAATCCCCCTCAAAGTGATTTGTTTTCGGATTCGTCATGGCTGTATTATTTTGCACACCATGTTTTACAATGCGGTTCGTCTGCACATTGCCAAAAGCTCCTGGCCTGATGGAGACTCTGAGGCGGAAGATTATTAAAAAAATATCTGTCTGATTTGGATTGACAAAAATCGCTTATTCAAGTATAATAATCACAAAATAGTTTTAAATCTAATTCTATCTGACTTTCATTGCCGTTCGGCAGGAAAATCCAAAAAACTTTATACCTGCACAGAGCGGCTGAAAATACAAAAGTGATATCTTAAGAAAACTTTTTGACAACCGATATTTGCAAATTGCTTCTTAGCCAAAGAGTTTCACAATTCCGGTATCCAAGGCTGTTTTGTAGCAGGGAAATGTCAGCAAAGCTGACCAGAAGCGTGCACCGGGTCTCACGTATATTTAGCCTGGATTCATACAAAAAGCAAAGGAGCAGCCTATGGGACAAAAAGATATTACAGAGAAACTACTGGAAGATTATAATGATGTATTTGCAGATATCATAAACGGACTGATTTTTAAAGGAGAACAGCGGATTCTGCCGGAATCTCTGGAAAATGCAAAAGTCCACTCTCAATATAAAGCAGAAGATGGAAAAGTCCATGAACTGGAGAGGGATGTCATAAAATACTGGAAAGAGAAAAAAGTCGAACTGGCGATCTGCGGGATCGAAAACCAGAGCAATGTGAAAAAATATATGCCGTTCCGCATTATCGGATATGATGGTGCTGCATATCGCAGCCAGCTATTGGAGAGCAGAAAAGAGATCCTGCCGGTT
>NZ_WQNP01000164.1:0-23101 GCF_018783905.1 Ruminococcus sp. MCC718 | reverse complement strand
GAGATCAGCCGTTTCCACAGTGATTTTAAAGTCGTGGCAAATTTCTTTGTTCAAAAAAGAAAGCATAAGGATTATATCCCGGATGATCCAACGGAAATCAGGCATATAGATGAAGTACTGAAATTGCTCCGGGTAATGACCGGGGATGAACGCTACCAGGCAATATTTCAGAAAGAGAGAGGAGTGCATAGTATGTGTGATGTGGCGGAAAGACTCGAAAAAATGGGAATGGAAAAGGGAATAGAAAAGGGAATAGAAAAGGGAATGGAACAGGGAGTGAAACAAGGAAGAAAGTTAGGCAGAAATGAGGGAATCCACGAAGAAAAAGTCCGTGTATACAAAAAACTTCTTGAAAAAGGATTTTCGAAACAAGAAGCACAGGAGATAACTGAATTGCCGCAATTTCTGGAAAATTGACCGAGCCTTTTAAAGCGAGAGATGCTTCTTGTCCGAAGGGCAAGAAGATGGGTCTTAGAAAAACCTATATGTAAAACAGAATGCCATGATGATGCGAAAACAATCTTCGTCAAAGTGATTTGTTTTCGCATCATCATGGCTGTATTATTTTTTGTCTCTGTACTATCTTGTACCTTGCTACGAGTTTTATTTTCGTAGCAAGGTACTTATAGTGTTCATTTGTCGGGCAACTCATAAAATAAATACAACATAAGCAATAAGAATAACAATGAAAATTAGATGAGGATATCATAAAAACAAAAAAATATATTTTCAACTGCTGGTTGAATTGACGCTTTTCTACTACAATGATACAATAAATACAATAATTTGTAGAAAAACACGAAAAAAAGGAGAAAAAAGCTAAAACATGTATGCAAAATTGAGAATAGAACTCGACTCTTCTCAGATTTCATATCAGCAGTCTTCAAATTTGCAGGGCGTATTGATGGAGCAGATTGACACAGACTATGCACAGGAACTGCATCAATATAGTCTGAATCCATACAGCCAGTATGTCGTGAAGGAAAAGGATAAGACTGTCTGGTATATTTGCACCGTAAACGAAGAGGCTTATGAAAATATCATTCTGCCGCTGGAAGAGTTGAAACAGATCACGATTCGCAGAAAAGCGATTACCACAAACGTTGTGGGCCGGAGCATCGAGATACTGGAAGAAAGTGAGCTGATGAAACAATTTTATGAGGAAAGCTGTGATCGCTATCTGAATTTGCAGTTCTGCACACCGACGGCATTTAAACGTGACGGAAAATATGTGAATTATCCGGATCTGCGTCTGGTATATGGAAGTCTGATGCGAAAATACAGTGCTGCATCAGAAGAACTGGATATGTACGATGAAGAGACACTGGAAGAGCTTGTAAGGAACAGTGAGATCATTCGATATCGTCTCCAGACCATGCCTTTTCCACTGGAAAAAGTTCAGATCAATGGATTTGTGGGGAATGTCTGTATCAAGATAAAAGGAACAGAGACGATGGCAAATTATATCAGGCTGTTATGTCGTTTTGGAGAATATTCCGGTGTGGGAATCAAAACCAGTATGGGAATGGGAGCAATGCAGCTGCACAGGAGGGAGAAACATGGTTGATGAAAAAGTAAGACTGATCATGGGAAGTCTGTTGCATGATACAGGAAAAGTGATTTACCGTCAGGGAGATGACAGGCGTAATCACAGTATTTCCGGGTATGATTATCTGAAAGAGGAAACAAATCTTACAGATTCGGAGATTTTGGACTGCGTCCGCTATCATCATGCATCGCTTTTGAAACGGGCAGTTGGTTTAAAAGAAAACAGTCTGGCGTATATTGTATATCTGGCTGATAATATTGCGGCATTTTCCGACCGGCGGAAAAAAGATGAAAGCGAAGATCGAGGTTTTGAACGTTCGCTTCCGCTGCAGAGTGTATTCAATATTTTGAATGGAAATCATCAGGAAAAATATTATCATCCGGGTAATATGGATCCGAAAAATGGAATCAATGATCCAGGGGATGAAAAGATTCCGTTTTCGGAGTCTTTTTATACAACGGTAAAAGTCCAGATTACCGAAAATCTGAAAGGGATGGATTGGAACAGTGAATATTTAAATTCGCTTCTGACAGTTCTGGAAGCCAATCTTTCTTATGTTCCATCTTCGACGTCAAAAGAAGAACTGGCAGATATTTCGCTGTTTGATCATGTAAAACTGACGGCAGCAATCGCAAGCTGCATCTATGACTATCTGAATGAAAATCATCTGAATTATAAAGAGACGTTATTTTCAAAAGAAACAGAATTTTACGAAACAGAAGCATTTCTATTCTGTTCTTTAGATATTTCCGGTATCCAGAAATTTATTTATACCATTGCTTCAAAAAATGCATTGAGAACTTTAAGAGCCAGATCTTTTTATCTGGAAATCATGATGGAGCACATTATAGATACACTTCTTGAGAGACTGGAGTTGTCAAGAGCAAATCTGATTTATTCGGGAGGTGGACATTGTTATTTGCTTCTTGCCAATACACAAAAAACACGAGAAGTGTTAAACACATTTCAAAAGGAATTACAGTCCTGGTTTTTAAAATATTTTCGTACAGAACTTTTTGTGGCATTTGGTTACAGCGTATGCAGCGGCAATACATTTCGAAACGTTCCGGAAGGAAGCTATGCAAATATGTTCCGGCAGGCTTCTGCAGGCATATCGAAAGCAAAATTACATCGTTATACAGCGGAAGAAATCATTGCATTAAATCAGTATCGTGCAGATGACTACACAAGAGAATGTAAAGTCTGCAAGAGAATCGGCCAGGTGGATGAGAAAGGTGTGTGCCCGCTTTGTCGCAAGATAGAAGCACTTTCCAAAAATGTTTTATACGATACATTTTTCTCAATCGTACTGGAAGGAGAGCAGGAAGGGCTGCCTCTTCCGGGGGGATACAGGATGGTAACGGATGATGAAAAATCATTGAAAAAGAGAATGGAAGAGGATATTTATTATGTGAGAACATATGCAAAAAATGCAATGTATACGGGGAAACATATTGCGACAAAGCTGTGGGTTGGTGATTATACGACCGGGGATACCTTTGAAGCGTTTGCAGAGCAGGCAGAAGGAATCAAAAGAATCGCAGTTATGCGTGCAGATGTAGACAATTTGGGGCAGGCATTTGTTTCTGGATTTTCTCAGGGGAAAAGTACATTGTCAAGAACAGCGACACTTTCCAGACAGCTGTCTGTATTTTTCAAATATTATATAAGATGTATTTTAGAAAATGGAGAATATAGTATACAGGGAGAAGATTCAAAACGAAAACGCAAAGTGACGATTGTTTATTCCGGCGGAGACGATGTTTTTCTTGTCGGTTCTTGGAATGATGTGATCGAAGCAGCAATAGATCTTTCAGAAAAGTTCAAACGCTATACACAGGGAACATTGAGTATTTCAGCAGGTATTGGAATCTACGAGTGCAGTTATCCGATAGCTGCAATTGCCGAAGAGACTGGGCGAATGGAGGAAGAGTCAAAGAAAAGTCCAAATAAGAAATCTATTACGTTAATGGAAGACGGAGAGGATCATAAAGTAGATGAACTGGATAAACCATTAAGTGACGGAACTTATGAATGGGATGAATTCAAAAATGAAGTTCTGGAACAGAAGTACAGGGCAGTACAGGAATTTTTCCGGAATGTAGATGAACGAGGTATGTCATTTCTTTACCGCATGTTGGAACTGATCCGGAATCAGGATCAAAATCTGAAACAGGACAAGAAAAATAAAATTGAATTTGCGAGATTCCTTTATCTGCTCTCAAGACTGGAGCCGAAAGAAGAGGGAACTCAGAAAGAGCAATATCGCAGATTTGCTGAAAAAATGTACCGATGGATACAATCAGAAAAAGATTGCAGACAGTTAAAGACAGCATTAAATCTGTATGCATATATGCACCGGGAGAGAGGAGAAAATTATGCGGATAAATGAAAACAATTATGTGGATAAAGCAGAGAAAGTGATAAAAGAGCTGGCAGAAGAATCAAAACAGAGAAACAGAGGAAGAGTAGATATGGTTACGACTTCCAAACTCCGAAACCTTCTGGCGATGACAGCAGATATTTATAATCAAGTGCTTACCTGGCAGTCGGAAACATTAAGTGATGAGCTGAACGGAAGAATCGAATATCTGCGGATTCGTTTTGTCTATGAATGCGGACGCGATGACAGTAAGAGAAAAGTAAGAAATTTTGTAGAGAAATCAGAGGTTCTGGAGATTCTGAAAGAGATTAAAAAGAGCAAAAAGAATTATCTGCTCTTCAGCAGATACATGGAAGCACTGGTTGCATTTCATAAATATTATGGCGGAAAAGAACAATAGGA
Source organism: Ruminococcus sp. MCC718 (assembly GCF_018783905.1). Lineage (NCBI taxonomy): Bacteria > Bacillati > Bacillota > Clostridia > Eubacteriales > Oscillospiraceae > Ruminococcus > Ruminococcus sp. MCC718. The sequence continues at coordinate 18,767 of NZ_WQNP01000164.1, read as the reverse complement.
GGAAATTGTTATGTATGCAAAAATTAAGATTTTTGGAGACCTTTATGTAAAAACAGGAATGCATATCGGAGGCAGCAGTGCTTTTGCAGCGATTGGAGCCGTAGATTCACCGGTTATCAGAGATACGAGAAGCAGTTTGCCGATGATTCCGGGAAGTTCCTTAAAAGGAAAAATGCGAACTCTGCTGGCAAAAGAATTTAACGGTCAAGTGGTAGAGCCGGAAAATGATCATGAAAGAATTGCCAGACTGTTTGGAAGTTCAAAGAAAGAGAAAGTCAGAAGAAGTCGTCTGTTGTTTGCAGATATGGTTCTGGCAAATGAAGGAGAACTGCGAAAAGCCGGACTTCAGAGTATGACAGAAGTGAAATTTGAAAATTCCATTTCAAGAGCCACAGCCATTGCAAATCCAAGACAGATAGAACGTACGGTAGCAGGTTCGGTCTTTGAGCTGGATTTGATCTATGAGCTGGAGAAGGAAGAGGAATTTATAGAAGATATGGAAACGCTTGCAGAAGGAATGAAACTTTTGCAGTATGATTATCTTGGCGGCAGTGGTTCTCGTGGGTATGGCAAAGTTGAATTTCAAAATATAGAAGCAGAAGCAGTGGTCGGTGATGTGGACGAAGCTTTGATGGAACAATGTAACCGGATTTTGGCAGAGGCAACACAGAGATAAGAGGGAGAGCACGTGAATTATACATTATATCAGCTGGAATTTCAAAACGGAGTACGGTTTGGCAGCGGCAACCTGGACAGTACGGAAATTACATTTCATGCAGATACGTTCTTCGCGGCATTGTTTCAGGAAGCATTGAAATTTGGCAAAGAAAAAGAATTTCTTTCGCGTATCGAAGAAGGAAAGTTTCTGTTTTCTGATGCATTTCCTTACATGGGAAAATGCTTTTATATTCCAAAACCTGTCATACATATAGAACCGAAAGCAGATCAGGAGCAGGGAAATTCAAGAAAAAAGAAACTTTTCAAAAATTTGAAATATATTCCACAGGAAAATCTGGAAATCTTTTTCAAAGGAGATTTTGAAGAAAAACACATGGGCAGCCTGAAAGAATTGGGAAGTTACGCAATGAAAACAGCCGTTGCAGTTCGGGGAAAAGAAGAACCAGAACCGTATCGAGTCAGTACTTTTTGTTTTAAAGATGGAAATGGTCTGTATCTGATTCTTGCTTATAAGGGCAAAGAAGACAAAGAGTTTTTTGAAGAATTGCTTGAGAGCCTTTCGTATACCGGAATTGGTGGAAAAAGAAGTGCCGGATTTGGAAGATTTGAAGCGCTGGAAGGGAAAATGCCGGAAAGTCTGAGAAAGAAACTGACGGATACAGGAAAAATGAGTATCCTGTTGTCTACGGCACTTCCGCAAAAACAACAATTGGAAAAAGTTTTAGAAGAGGCAACCTACACTCTGATCCGAAGAGGCGGATTTATTGATTCACAGAATTTAAAAGACGGACCGAAAAGAAAAAAAGATATATATGTTTTTGCTCCGGGTTCCTGTTTTAAAACAACTTTTTCAGGTCAGGTTGAGGAAGAAGAAACTGGAGGAGAACATTCTGTTTTTCGCTATGAAAAAGCACTCTTCCTGGGGGTGAATTTATGAGATCAGTATTAAAAACCTGTCAGCTGGAATTAAAAGTAAAAGGACCTGTTTTTGTGGGAAGCGGTTATGAAATTCAGAAAAAAGAATATATTCTGCAGGGACATAAGGCAGGTGTGGTAAATCCGCAGAAACTTTTTATGCTTGCAAAAAAGAAACATCTGGAGGCGGAGCTGGAACGCTTCATGGTAAAAGATACAAGAGAAGATCTGAAACACTGGGCGATGCGAAACCGCATTTCAACGGATGAGATGCAAAGATGCATGGCGTATACTTTAAATGCCGGGGATATGCAGTTAGAAAAAGGAAAAATGCAGATCATGGCATGCATGAAAAATCCGTATGGACAGCCGTATATTCCAGGCAGTTCGATCAAAGGGATGCTGAGAACCATTTTGCTGTGCGATGAAATTATGCAGAATCCGGAAAAATACAGAAGACACGCACAGCAGATCAAACAAGATCTCCGGCAGCAGGGAATAAGACGAGACAGAGTACTTGCAGGAAACATCAAAAGTATAGAAGAAGAAACTTTCCATATCCTTGAAAGATCAGAAAAACAAAGAGATGCAGTAAATGACTGTATGGCAGGCATCATAGTAAGTGACAGTGAACCACTTTCCACAGAAGATTTGATCTTATGTCAGAAATGGGAGAAACACGTAGATGGAAACAACAAAACCATCAATCTTCTGCGAGAATGCCTGAAACCGGGCAAAATTATACGCTGCACGCTTACAGTTGACGAAAGTTTGTGGAAGAGAACAGGAAAAGAATTCCGGGCAGAGGATATTATGGAAGCAGTACAGCGTTTTTCAGAACGGTATCAGGAAGCATTTTTGAGCAAATTTGCAGGTAATCATACAATTTCAGATCGTAGCGTTTTTTTAGGCGGCGGCAGTGGATTTGTATCAAAAACTATGATATACTCATTATTTGAAGGCAGAGAAGCAGTTGCGGTTACAAAAGATATTTTTGAGAAAACAAAGGTTCCAAGAGAACACAAGCATGAAAAAGATTTGCTATACGGTGTCTCACCGCATATTCTCAAATGTACTCGTTATCAGGGAAAAGAATACATGATGGGACAGTGTGAGATGACGTTGCATCCAAAAGAATCATAGAATCCAAAAGAATCAAAGAAGCAGAAATCCGGGAGTTTTGCAGGCGTTTCCCACGCACCGCATAAACACTGGGAAAATCTGCAGAAATTCATTCCAAAGAAAGCTATATTTCCAGAAAAAACAATTTGCCACGCAAAACGGCAAATACCCCCAGAAAACAAGCGGGGTCCAAGAGATGGTATTAAGAAATATAGCTCCCCGAGAGGGGACGGAAACCCAGCATTTAATCTCTTGAAAAGCTCTTTTGACTCATTAAGAAATATAGCTCCCCGAGAGGGGACGGAAACGAGAACAACCTTGTTTTCTTTATTATAGGGTTGTTCTATTAAGAAATATAGCTCCCCGAGAGGGGACGGAAACAAGCTGCCAGAACCTCTTCATTGATGGTAGTATTTAACATTAAGAAATATAGCTCCCCGAGAGGGGACGGAAACATAATGCGTAACTATCTCCGGCTGTCTCAAGTACTTATTAAGAAATATAGCTCCCCGAGAGGGGACGGAAACCTATTTTTCCATTTTTTCATTAGCTTTTTCGCTCTATCATTAAGAAATATAGCTCCCCGAGAGGGGACGGAAACACATTGACAAGTGAATAATGAAATGTTAGACAGATTAAGAAATATAGCTCCCCGAGAGGGGACGGAAACACCATATCAGATAAATCTTGGTTTGTCATCGCATCACCATTAAGAAATATAGCTCCCCGAGAGGGGACGGAAACACTTTTCAACCGCTCTTGCAACGTCTCGGATGATTCCTATTAAGAAATATAGCTCCCCGAGAGGGGACGGAAACATGATCGATGGAAAAAGATCACAAACCTTTTCGCTATTAAGAAATATAGCTCCCCGAGAGGGGACGGAAACACTGTATTTTCCCAGCCACCAGAATGTGAATGCTATTAAGAAATATAGCTCCCCGAGAGGGGACGGAAATACTTTTACATCTCTATACTGATAATATGTATCCATATTAAGAAATATAGCACCCCGTCAGGGGACGGATAGGGATTTCTTCTATCTCCAACTATTGGCATTGTTTAATTAAATTCTCCGTCAGGGGGCAATTTGCAAAGGGGGATTTTTATGAGTTTGTTGTATGTAAATGAAAATGGTGCAACGATTGGTGTGGAAGCAAATAAGTGCGTGGTTCAATATCGAGATGGCATGAAAAAAATGATTCCGATTGAATCACTGGAAGGTATCACGATCATGGGACAGTCGCATCTGACAACAAAGTGTGCGGAGGAATGTATGTGCAGAGGAATCTCTGTCGCATATTTTTCAAAGGGCGGTAAGTATTTTGGACGACTGATGTCCACGGATCATATCAATGTTCAAAGGCAGAGAAAACAAAGTGCTTTGTATGATACAGATTTTGCGATGAAACTGGGACAGAAGATTTTGAGTGCAAAGGTGAAAAATCAAAGCGTTGTTTTGCATCGCTATGAAAAAAGCCGTGAGCTTTTGCTGGATGAAGAACAGAAAATGATGCGGATATGCAAAGAGAAAATTTTAAATTGCTCAAGAATTGAAGAGATGATTGGATTTGAAGGACAGGCAGCGAAATATTATTTTCAGGGCTTATCCAAATGTATTGAACAGAACTTTCGCTTCCGGGGGAGAAGCCGCAGACCGCCCAAAGATGAATTTAATTCCATGATCAGTCTTGGTTATTCACTTTTGATGAATGAAGTTTACTGTAAGATAGAAATGAAAGGATTGAATCCTTATTTTGGCTTTATTCATCGAGATGCAGAAAAGCATCCTACGCTGGCAAGTGATTTAATGGAAGAATGGCGTGCAGTGATCGTGGATGCAACAGTCATGAGTATGATCAATGGACATGAAATATCAAAAGATCAGTTTTATTTTGATATGGATGAACCTGGATGTTATATTACCAGAGACGGACTGAAAAGTTATCTGAACAAACTGGAACGAAAATTTCAGACAGAAATCCGCTATTTGAAATACACAGATTATGCAGTCAGTTTTCGAAGGGCAATTTTACTGCAGATGGAACGCCTGACAAAGGCGATTGAGGAAGGAGATGCAGATTTGTATGAACCGGTTATCATTCGATGATGAAGACTATTATTTTCAGATAAACGAAGCATTAGAAGACGATAAACAATTTGTACTGATCATATACGATATCGTTGACAATAAGAAACGAATCAAATTTTCAAAAATGCTGGAAGGTTATGGAAAACGGGTGCAGAAATCTGCTTTTGAGGCGATGCTTTCATCCAAAAGTTACAATAAATTAATGGAAGAAATTCCAAAATATGTTAGTGTAAGAAGTACAGAAGACAGCGTGAGAATTTACCGCATCACCGGAAAAGGTAAAGTGATCTCCTGGGGCGATACACCGGAACCGGAAGAGGATGTTATTTTGATATAAAAACACGAAAGGAAGAAAAATGAGCAGAACTTATTTATTTTCACCGATTGGAAACACCGATCCTGTGAAGTATTTTTATGATGGATCTATGTTACATATTTGCCGGTATTATAAGCCGGATGTTGTTTATTTGTATTTATCGAAAGAAATGATGGAATATCATAGGACAGATAATCGTTATGTCAGAAGTATTGAATTGTTGGGAAAAAAATTGAACCACACATTTGAGGTACATATCATAGAAAATGATCAGATGGTGAACGTGCAGCAATATGATGTATTTTACAAAGAGTTCAGAAGCATCATCAGCGATATCGAAAAAGAAAAAGGGGAAGATGACAGACTTCTGGTTAATATGGCATCCGGAACGCCTGCCATGAAAAGTGCACTTCTGATCATGGCAACGCTGGCAGAATATCGATTTTTACCAATTCAGGTTTCTACGCCACAGAAAAAAAGCAATATTGAGCACGAAGAACGACAGGAATATGATGTCGAGACAAACTGGGAACTTAATCAGGATAATACAGAGAATGCGGAAAATCGTTGTCAGGAAGTAAAGTGTATGAATCTGATGCGGCTGCTGAAACTGGATATTATTAAAAAACATATATTGTCTTATAATTACAAGGCAGCTCTTGAAGTGGCAAAAGATATAAAACAGGATCTGAGTATATTTGCTTATAAATGGCTGGAAACGGCAGAGGCAAGATCAGTTCTTGATTGGAAACGAATGAACAGTGTTCTGCCAGAAGCAAATGGAATATTAAAAGCTGTTCATGAAGAAGATAAAAAGAAAGTGCTTTTTGAGTATACACTTATTCTTGATCTAAAAGTAAAACGTGGAGAATATGCAGATTTTTTAAGGGCGATTACACCTCTTAGCGTGGACTTGCTGGAAATGGTTTTAGCAGAGTTTTGTGATATTGACATTACAAAATATTATCAGGGACAAAATGTTCGAAAATGGGACGAGCAGAGACTGAATGGAACAGAAATACTACAACTTGAAAATAAGCAATATAGGCAATTTCATTATGGTGTAGTTTATGCAAAGCACCTGAATACGATTGTTCAAGCGAAATGTAAAAATAAACTTCTGATGAAGAGAGTTAATGAACTGCTAAAAGTAGAAGATAAAGTTCGAAATATTGCAGCACATAGTATTGTTTCTGTTACACAGGAATGGGTAAAAGACAGAACAGGAAAAACAGTAGATGAAACCATGTGGATTATAAAATACATTTGTGAATGTGTGAAAATCAATACAAGAAAAGAAAACTGGGCTTCGTATGATCTGATGAATGAGCAGATATTAAAAGCATTGGAAGAGTGATCAGATATATAAAAACACTTAACATTCAAGTCGAACGCATGTGAGACTTGGCACGCGATTCTGGTCAGCTTTGCTGACATTTACCCAACAGAATCGCTGTGCATCCTCGCGGAGCGTTTATCTTAGTCGGAGATTGCACTCCCACTAAGACAAATTTGTTGCTCGCCACTTATGGAAGTTGGAATCTTCTCCGACTAAGATAAAAGACAGAGAAAACGTAGATAATATGTTTTCTCTGTCTTTTGTGTATTCTTATTTTTTATGAAATTACAGTATACTTCCGATCATATGTACCGCAAATGCTGCAAGCCACGCGATCACACACTGCCATACAACCACTCCGATTGCCCATCTTTGTCCAAGTTCACGTTTGATGGATGCAATTGCAGCCACGCAAGGGGTGTAGAGCAGGCTGAATACAAGAAGTGATGCGGCCGACAGGGTGGAAAGTGCAGTGTTGACGTTTCCGGCAAAAAGAATTTCCAGTGTGGATACAACACTTTCCTTTGCCATAAATCCGCTGATCAGTGAGGTACAGATCCGCCAGTCGCCAAGTCCGAGAGGCTGAAACAGCGGTGCGATCATTCCCGCAATTGTGGCAAGGATGCTGTTCTGTGAATCCGTTACCATGTTCAGATGCAGATCAAAGCTCTGCAGGAACCAGACAACGACAGTAGCGACCAGGATTACGGAGAATGCTCTCTGCAGAAAGTCTTTGGCTTTTTCCCATAAAAGCTGACTTACATTTTTAAAGCCCGGAAGTCGATAATTCGGAAGTTCCATGACAAACGGAACAGCTTCGCCTTTAAATAAAGTGCCTTTATAAAACAGGGCGATCAGGATACCCATCACAATGCCAAGAATATAAAGTCCTGCCATGATCAGCCCGCCGCGTCCCGGGAAGAATGCATTTACAAAAAATGCATAGATTGGAAGTTTGGCACTGCAGCTCATAAACGGAGTCAAAAGAATGGTCATTTTCCGGTCACGTTCACTTGGAAGTGTTCTGGTGGACATGACAGCCGGAACGGTACAGCCAAATCCAATCAGCATCGGTACAATGCTTCTGCCGGACAGACCGATCTTTCTGAGCAGTTTGTCCATAAAGAAAGCAACGCGGGCAATGTATCCGCTGTCTTCCATTAAAGAAAGAAAGAAGAACAGGGTTACGATAACCGGCAGGAAACTTAAAACAGAGCCGACGCCGGAAAAGATTCCGTCAATCACAAGTCCGTGAATGGCCGGATTGACATTTGCGGCAGTCAGTACATGATCGGTTACTTTTGTCAGTGCATCGATGCCGAGTGCAAGAAGATCCTGAAGACATGCACCGATCACGTTGAAAGTCAGGTAAAAAACAGCGACCATGATTCCGACAAAACATGGGATGGCAGTATATTTTCCAGTAAGGATACGGTCAATCTTCTGGCTGCGGATATGTTCCTTGCTTTCTTTTGGCTTAACAACGGTTTGACGGCATACTTTTTCAATGAAAGAGAAACGCATATCAGCAATGGCAGCATTGCGGTCAAGACCGCGTTCTTTTTCCAACTGCAGCACGATATGTTCCAGCATTTCTTTTTCGTTCTGGTCAAGGGCAAGCTGCTCCAGGATCAGAGAGTCTCCTTCGATGGCTTTGCTTGCTGCAAAACGTACCGGAAGTTTTGCACGCCTGGCGTGATCTTCAATCAGATGGATCACAGCGTGGATGCAGCGATGAACGGCACCATCATAGTCATTCTCATCACAGAAATCCTGTCTGGTCGGGCGTTCCTGATATTTTGCAATATGAAGGGCATGGCGGACAAGCTCATCCACACCTTCATTTTTTGCAGCGGAGATCGGGATGACCGGTACACCGAGTAAAGCCTCCATGCCATTGATATCGATTGAACCGGAATTTCCGGTCACTTCATCCATCATATTCAAAGCGACAACCATCGGGATATTCATTTCAAGCAGCTGCATCGTCAGGTACAGATTTCGTTCAATATTGGTAGCATCCACAATATTAATGATCGCCTTTGGCATTTCATTTAAAACAAAATTCCGTGAAACAATTTCTTCACTGCTGTATGGAGACATGGAATAAATGCCCGGAAGGTCTGTGACCAGTGTCTCGGGATGACCTTTGATCGCACCGTCCTTCCGGTCAACCGTTACGCCCGGAAAATTGCCGACATGCTGATTGGAGCCGGTCAGCTGATTAAAGAGTGTTGTTTTTCCACAGTTCTGGTTTCCGACCAGAGCATAAGTCAGTACCGTGCCGTCCGGAAGCGGATGCTCACTGCTTTTTTCATGATATTTGCCGCCCTCGCCAAGCCCCGGATGTTCCCGCTTGAAATGTTTCTTTTCCGGAAGTTGATGTTCTCTTTTCTCAGAAATTTTTTCAACCTGGATCTTCTCGGCATCTGCAAGACGCAGTGTCAGTTCATAGCCATGGATTTTCAGCTCCATCGGATCACCCATCGGAGCCATTTTCTGGACCGTGACCTCTGCACCGGGGATCATGCCCATATCAAGAAAGTGCTGACGAAGAGCACCTTCGCCGCCAAGCTGTGTGACAACAGCACTTTCGCCTATCTTTAGTTCTCTAAGTGTCATATGTCCTCCTTGAATTGGTAAAGCGGACATTCACAATCCGCTTCTCTACGTTCAAAATTCGTAATTATATATGATTCTTAAAATTGAGAAATATTCTCACCAAATGTATCATACCGCACTTATCTGCAAAAGAAAAGTGATAATTGTTTCTCGACAACAGAAAATTATATCAGAAGTGGGAGTCTTCTCGACTGAGATAAACATTGACAAGGGAGGAAAACAATGCCATAATACCGCATGAGATAGTATTTGCAGGCAAAGCTATACTCGTACTGAATGAAAAAAATCAAACATTACAATGTAGATCCCGGGGACAGGGAAAATCAAAAAACAGAGCTTATATTTAAAACGATTAAAGTAAGACTTTGAAAACAGGGAAATGAAGCAGCATTTTCAGGGTCACTTTATGCCTTGAAGGTGCTTTTTTAGTTGGATTGAAAGAGTCAACTGACTTGATTTTTCTGTGAGCATGGAAAGGAATTAGAAATGACAGTAGAAATGTTAAAAGGTAAAATTCACCGGGCGACCGTTATTCAGGCGGAGCTGGATTATGTGGGAAGTATTACCGTGGACGAAGAACTTCTGGAAGCAGCAGGAATTTTAGAATATGAAAAAGTGCAGATCGTGGATGTGAACAATGGAAGCCGGTTTGAAACGTATACAATCTGCGGGGAACGCGGAAGTGGCATGATCTGTTTAAATGGTGCAGCAGCACGCTGTGTCAGCACTGGAGATAAAATTATTATCATGGCTTATGGACAGTATGATCCGGAAGAGGCGAAGAACCATAAACCATCCGTTGTGTTCGTAGATGAGAAAAACAAGATCAGCAGAATTTCATGTTACGAAAAACATGGACAGTTGGGGTGATATCAGTATTGATCTGAACCAGACCTGTATTCGTGACAGGATTCTGTTTTGTATATGATATAGCATGATTTTTGAAGTTCAGTTCAGAGACTATCTCGTAATCTATAAAAAGAGGAGAGAAACAAAATGCAGGTAACAAAAACAGTCGAGGAAACAAGAAAGCAGATAAAACAATGGAAAAAAGAAGGAAAGACCATCGGCCTGGTGCCGACTATGGGATTTCTTCATGAAGGACATGCAAGTCTGATCCGTAAATGCAGAGAACAGAACGATATTGTTGTGGTTTCTGATTTTGTAAATCCGACGCAGTTCGGCCCAAATGAAGATTTAGAGGCATATCCGAGAGATTTCGAAAGAGACAGTAAGCTTTGCGAAAGCCTTGGAGCAGATTTGATCTTTGCACCGTCTCCGGAAGATATGTATCATGATCCACATGCTTTCGTAAGTATTGATACCTTATCAGAAACACTTTGCGGAAAAACAAGACCGATTCATTTTAAAGGCGTGTGTACCGTTGTCACAAAATTATTCCATATCGTAGCACCGGATCGTGCTTATTTTGGGGAAAAAGATGCACAGCAGCTTGCAATCATCCGTAAAATGGTAAAAGATCTGAATTTTGATATTGAGATTGTCGGATGTCCGATCGTCCGTGAAGAAGACGGACTGGCAAAATCATCCAGAAACACTTACTTAAATGATAAAGAGAGACAAGCGGCACTTTGCCTTTCAAGAGCAGTAAAGACCGGAAAAGAAGTGATTTACACAGGAGCAGATGCAAAAGAAGTGCTGAATCCGATGAAAGCGATCATTGAGGCAGAACCGCTGGCACGTATTGATTATGTTATGATGGTAGATGCACTTACGATGCAGCCGATAGAAAAAGCAGACCGTGATGTGCTGGTAGCGATGGCAGTCTATATCGGAAAAACAAGACTGATCGACAACTTCAGCTATGGTGTGTAGCCTATGAAAAATATCATGCATAAAATCGGAAAAATCAGTTCCTTTTTGACCAAATACATCGGTGTGATCATCATTGCATTTTCCGTGCTTGCTTTTTTCTGGCGGGACGGTTTTGCGTGGACGACTAAATACACTTCGGTATTTCTTGGAGTGGCGATGTTCGGAATGGGGCTCACGATCCGGATGGAAGACTTCAAGGTTGTATTTTCAAGACCAAAAGAAGTACTGATCGGATTTGTGTCGCAGTATACGATCATGCCGCTGATCGCCTGGATCCTCTGTATGATTTTAAAACTTCCGACGGAACTGGCACTTGGTGTGATCCTGGTCGGCTGCTGTCCCGGCGGAACAGCGAGCAATGTGATCACGTATATTGCAGGGGGTGATGTGGCACTTTCTGTTGGTATGACGATCGCTTCCACTTTGATCGCTCCGCTGATGACACCGCTTCTGGTTTATATTCTGGCAGGAACCTGGGTGGAAGTGTCTTTCTGGGCAATGGTGATCTCAGTGGTAAAAGTAATCCTGATCCCGGTACTTCTTGGAATTTTGATCCGGACACTCTTTGGAAAGCAAATTGAAAAAATTTCAGAAGTGCTGCCGCTGATCTCCGTTGTATCGATCGTGATGATCATTTCCGGAATTGTAGCCATCAATGCAGAAAAAATTGTAAGCTGCGGTGTGCTTGTACTGATTGTTGTGGCGATCCACAATCTGTGCGGGATGGGACTTGGCCTTCTGGCAGCAAAAATATTTCATATTGAATATTCCAAGGCAACAGCAATCGCAATTGAAGTCGGAATGCAGAACAGCGGACTTGCCGTTTCCCTTGCGACTGCAAATTTTGCGACAAGCCCGCTGGCAACACTTCCGGGAGCAATCTTCAGTGTCTGGCACAATATTTCCGGTTCTGTTTTTGCGGGAATCCGAAGAAAAGGGCTGACACCAGGACACCAGGCTGGACAAATCCAAGACGTTCACAGAGATGACGTGCATGGATGTTGGAAATAACGCCATCTTCAACGACCTCATTCCAGATCTCGATCATGGAAGTGAGGTCGTTTTTTTGTGTACTTCTGTCTTGTGATATCTATTGCATATTTGCTCATAAGAATGCACAGACCGACAATCAGACAAAAAATAAAGTTAAGAATATGCAAAAAAACCGAAAAGTCTTTTGAGACCTTTCGGTTTTCATAACAGGGGATGAGAGAATCGAACTCCCGCTAAAAGTTTTGGAGACTTCTGTCATACCATTTGACCAATCCCCTGTATTGTGTCCGTGACACGTCCTATATATTAGCAAATATTTCTGAAGTTGTCAATGACTTTTTTGAAAGAACAGTAAATATTTTTGTATAACAATTCAGAACGGTGCAGATTTCAGTCTCGGTATATAGAAATTTGTTCTAAAAGTACTTTTATCCGGCATGACGTGGAGTGCGATTCTTATAATAAATGTATTTCAGACCTTTTAAGAGCAGCTCGTCATCAAGAATGACATGTTCCAGACAGTGCGGAACGATGAACCGTGCAAGCCCTCCGGTAGCGACTACCGTTGCTTTTTCACCAAGTTCACGGTTGATACGCTGGATCATTCCATCCAGACAGGAAGCATTTCCATAGATCATACCGCTCTTCATGCAGTCGATGGTGTTGGTTCCGATCAGGCGGCGGGGTTCTTCCACACCGATACGCGGCAGCTGTGAAGTGCGGCTGGTCAGAGAGTCGGTAGAAACACGGATTCCCGGAAGAATCATGCCGCCGATATAATTTTTCTTATTGTCGATCACAGAGATCGTGGTCGCTGTGCCAAGGTCGATCAGGATCAGCGGAACCGGATATTCACTGATGCCGGCCACCGCATTGACAACCAGGTCACTTCCGAGTGTTTTCGGATTATCCATCAGAATATTCAGACCGGTTTTTACACCGGGACCGACGATCAGCACTTCAGCATCGGTAATTTTATGGATCGAATCACGGATCACATTGGTGATCGGCGGGACAACAGAAGAAATGATGGCACCTTCGATTTCCTTTGCATCGATCTGATAAATTTCCAGAACATTTTTAAAGCTGATAGCATATTCCAGAGTTGTATGTGTTGTATTGGTGGAAAGGCGTTCAGTGAAGAGAACTTCATCCCCACGGATACAGCCGACCACAATGTTTGTATTTCCGATATCAATTGCAAGAATCAAAATATCCTCCATTCTGCGAAGGCACAGAGCGTATGTATTCAAATCGAACGCACGGAAGCTGTGCCTGCGATTTAGTTAGCAGAAGCGTTTGAAAGATTAGGAACAACCTTCAGCAGTGCTTTTGTGATGACAGTGACAAGGATTGCGGCAGCAATCGCTTCCGGGATGCCGGATGCAGTGACCGTACCCATGATCAGGCCGAACACCGCGGTGCGTGCCACATCTTTGGCAGCGGCATACTGTCCGGCAAAGAGCAGATAAATACTGCCCATAACAAATATCGTATTTACCATCGAACCGACAAAACCAGTAATGATAAGGGAAAGATAAGAATTCGCTTTCAGTTTTCGAAATAAGATCCAGAGCCATCCGGAGATCACGCCGATCATAATGCGGCATCCAACCGAGATCCAGATCGCTTTTACCACGCCAACAAGACCGGTTGTACTCAGAAACGGAGAAAAAGCAAACGAAAGAAGTGTTGGAGCGGTTGTATTGCTGATCAGGGAACAGATGCCGAAAATCGCTCCCAGGATCGCACCGGCGGATGGACCCAAAAGAATCGCACCGATGATAACCGGGATGTGTACAGTTGTCGCCTTAATAATCGGAAGCTGGATCATTCCAAGCGGTGTGTTAGCCAGAAGAATGACGATCGCTGCCATAAGTGCAACACTGACCAGGTATCGAGTGTCTTTTTTCATAGTAAAAATCCTCCTGAAAAATATGGATATAAGTAGCCGGGCAAAGGAAAACAGGAACTGTTTTGTGTCCATTTGCTCCTTGGCTCATAAACATCAGTATCATAGCATAGCAAATTTTAAATGACAAGGGAAACAGTGTAATTTTTCCAGGCAGGCTGACAATACATAAAAAGTATGTTATGATAAACAAAAAAAGTTTTATCATTGCATAAATAATTTAGAAAAGAACGTGAGGTTTTGTGATGTTAAAGGGAAAAACGGTAATACTTGGGATAACAGGAAGTATTGCAGCATATAAAATGGCAAATGTGGCAAGTATGTTAAAGAAACTGCATTGTAATGTGGAAGTGATCATGACAAAGAATGCAGTCAATTTTATCAATCCGATCACTTTTGAGACGCTCACCGGAAATAAATGTCTGATTGATACGTTTGACCGGAATTTTCAGTTTCAGGTAGAGCACATTTCACTGGCAAAGAGAGCAGATCTTCTCATGGTCGCACCGGCAAGTGCCAATATAATAGGAAAGCTTGCAAACGGGATCGCAGATGACATGCTGACAACGACGGCACTTGCATGCACTTGTCAGAAGATCATTGCACCGGCGATGAACACCAATATGTACCTCAATCCGATCGTGCAGGACAATATGAAACGTCTTCAGAACTATGGTTTTGAGATGGTGGAGGCGGCGAGCGGACATCTTGCCTGTGGTGATTCCGGAATCGGCAAACTTCCGGAAGAAAAGCTTCTGGTTGAACATATTGTGAGAAGCATTGCACGTGAAAAGGATATGAAAGGGATGAAAGTTCTGGTCAGTGCCGGAGCTACGATGGAAGCGATCGATCCGGTTCGCTATATCACAAATCATTCAACAGGAAAAATGGGATTTGCCCTGGCGAAAGCTGCGATGCTGCGTGGAGCTTCCGTGACGGTCGTAAAAGGGCACACCGAGGCAGAGGAGCCGCATTTTGTAAAGATGGTTCCGGTAAAAAGTGCACAGCAGATGTTTGAAGCAGTCAAAGAAGAGGCTGCGGATGCAGATATTGTGATTATGGCTGCAGCAGTAGCAGATTATCGTCCGAGTGAAGTTTATGATCAGAAAGTCAAAAAATCCGATGGCGAGATGAGCATTGCACTTACCCGCACACAGGACATTTTAAAATATCTTGGGGAAAACAGAACCGCAAAAACATTTTTATGTGGATTTTCCATGGAAACGGAACACGTTGTGGAAAATTCAAAGAAAAAGCTGGAACAGAAAAAACTGGATATGATCGTCGCAAATAATTTAAAAACAGCAGGAGCCGGATTTGGCACAGATACCAACGTGATCACGATCATCACAAAAGACAGTGAGCAGGCATTTGACCTGATGAGCAAGGCACAGGCAGCAGACTGTATTCTGGATGCCATCTGTGAGCAAAAAAATCAGAATCCTCTTTTGGCAGAAGCTATGGAGTGCAGACTGCACAGCAATTCTGTCAGGTAAATGTCAGCAAAGCTGACCGGAATCGCGTGTCAGGTCTCACATGCGTTCGATTTAAATATTACGATCAAATAGAAAAAGAGGGAATCAGAATGAAAGAATATGAAACAGTCTGGGAAATTTTTAATGAATGTGCAAACAATCAGATGCGGGATGTCTTTATCGATGAGATCTACACAGATGATCCGGAAAAGTTTGTGCTGGATAAATTCAAGGGAAAAGAAGTAAGCTATGAAAAAAGTGTTCTTCCGGATGGGAGCATTGTGTTTGACATTATGACTTCCGGGATTCGACAGAGATATACGTTTACGGAGATTTGAAAGTCTATCCATTTAGAAATAATTTCGTGGATCTGTGCAGATGGTAAAGGTACGAAACATTCACTATGGTTTTGGATAGCAGGTTGTAATCCTTGAAAAAATGCGTTATAGTTAACTGATAATTCCATTGAGAAGCGATTCTCCATGGTTTTTTGTATGATGACTGTAAAAACAGTTACGATAAGGATAAATTTGTGTGAGGAGGTTTGAAAATGGCTGAGAAACAATGCAGCAGCAGCGGCTGTACCAAAGAAAGCTGCGAGGGATGTCCATCTAAAAATAAACCAACAAGTTTTCAGGTGGCTTCCAATGAATATACAAAGGTGAAACATGTGATCGGCGTTGTCAGCGGAAAAGGCGGCGTCGGTAAATCTATGGTAACGGCATCTCTGGCGAACCTGATGGCAGAAAAGGGCTATCGTGTCGGTATTCTGGATGCAGATATCACAGGACCGTCCATTCCGAAAATGTATGGACTGCACGGACCGGCTCAGGCGGACGATAATGGTATTTATCCGCCGCTGGCAGAAAATGATATCAAAGTTATGTCTATCAATCTGCTGGTGCCGGATGAAGAAGCACCGGTTATCTGGAGAGGACCGGTTATTTCCGGTATGGTTAAACAGTTCTGGACAGATGTGATCTGGGGAGAACTGGACTATCTGTTCGTGGACATGCCACCGGGAACCGGAGATGTACCTCTGACCGTATTTCAGTCGCTGCCGCTGGATGGTATCGTGATCGTATCCTCACCGCAGGATCTTGTTCAGATGATCGTAAAGAAAGCATACCATATGGCAAAAAGCATGAATGTGCCGATCCTTGGTATTGTGGAAAACTACAGCTATCTGGTATGTCCGGACTGCGGAAAGAAGATTTCTGTATTCGGTGAAAGCCATATCGAAGAAATTGCAGGCAAAATGGATCTTAAGGTACTTGGAAAGATGCCGATCGATCCGTCCCTGGCAGAACTTTCTGATAAAGGTGATTTTGCAAAAGCAGAAAACAAATATCTAACGGATGCATTTGAAGTACTGCATCAGCTGGATCGTGTAAAAAAAGAAGAGGCATAGCGTTCATCGATCTATTCAAATCTGCAATTTGCCGGAGGCTATATCAGATGAGAGACATCTCACATCATATTCGCATATCGTGGGACTATCATCCCACTTTTATGTCTACGCTCCGCTTCGGTCGGAGCGAGTCCCAAGGTCTTTCACCCACCTATGAGTAAGCTCATATGGTTTTAGACCTTTTGACCACTGGCATCATCATATTATAAAAGCAGCAAATGTATAAGAAATTTCTTATGCATTTGCTGCTTTTTGATTTTGTAAAATTTATTCTTATTAAACGTTTGCAGGTGCACAGGTTTTGTAAATGTTCTTCTTGGAGTTTTTTGACAAAAACCAGAAAGTATGTTCGGATTTCCGGCACTTTACACTTGCATTTTGCAGAAAGCTATGCTATAATACGAACAAATATTCGAGAACGTAGGTTCGAGAAAGGGCGGAAGATGGTAATACAGGAAAACCTTGGGATTTTTGATAAACTGAAAATTTTAAGTGATGCAGCGAAGTATGATGTGGCCTGCACATCAAGCGGGACCAAACGAAAGGGCAGCGGCACAGGAATCGGGAATTGTGTGGAAGCCGGTATCTGTCATAGCTTTTCGGCGGATGGCAGATGTATTTCTCTTTTGAAAATTCTGCTGACCAACGAGTGTGTCTATGACTGCAAGTACTGTATCAACCGATGCAGTAACGATGTGCCGCGTGCCACATTTACGCCGGAAGAGGTCTGTCAGCTGACGATCGAGTTTTACCGGCGCAATTATATAGAAGGATTATTTTTAAGTTCCGGTGTACTGCAAAATCCAAACTACACGATGGAGCTTCTTTATCAGACACTCTGTCTGCTTCGTACGAAGTACCATTTTGAAGGATATATCCATGTAAAAGCGATTCCGGGGGCTTCGCCGGTTCTGATTGAAAAGACCGGTTATCTGGCGGACAGGATGAGTGTCAATCTGGAGCTTCCGACAGCGGAAGGACTGAAAAAGCTGGCACCGCATAAGAGCCGCAGGACGATCCTTGCACCGATGCGGCAGATCCAGACCATGCGGCAGGAAAATCAGTATGATCTGACGGTATATCGCCGGAGTTCGCGGTTTGTGCCGGCAGGACAGAGTACGCAGATGATCATCGGTGCGACTCCGGAGAATGATCTGCAGATCATTTCGGTTGCCGAGTCTCTCTATCAGAAGTTTCAGATCAAGAGAGTCTTTTATTCGGCGTTTGTTCAGGTAAATGAAGATGCAGCACTTCCGACACTGCCCGGTGGTCCTCCTCTTTTACGGGAGCACAGACTTTATCAGGCGGACTGGCTGATGCGGTTTTATGGATTTGAGGCAGGTGAGCTTCTCTCAGAAAAGCGTCCGAATTTCAATGTATTCTTAGATCCGAAGTGTGACTGGGCGATCGGTCATCTGGAGCAGTTTCCGGTGGAAGTTACCACCGCGGATTACCATACCCTTCTGCGTGTCCCGGGGATCGGAGTCAAGTCCGCAAAGCGGATCGTCCAGGCGAGAAGATACGGAAGTCTTTCTTTTGAAGGCCTGAAAAAGATGGGGGTTGTTTTAAAGAGAGCAATCTATTTTATCACCTGCAGCGGCAGGATGTACTATCCGGTCAAGCTGGAAGAGGATGCGATCGTCCGTAATCTGCTTGCTGGAGAGAAGCAGGATGCCCGTATGGAAGTGCCGAAATATCATCAGATGTCGCTTTTTGATGATACTATGCCATTTGCGGATCTGCCAAATATGAGGTGACTTACACTTCGTCAGAGACGTATTACAGGAGTACAAAACAGAGAATTATTTACAGGACATTTTTTAAGCAAATCAAGTAAGTTCCCTGCTTCAATTGCGAAAAGTAATAAGCAGTGTGTGGACTTGCTGGTATTAGGAGGAATTTATAAGTAACTAAATATATTGCTTAATATGGTTAAATATGTTTAAATATACCTATGGAGGTATTATTATGAACATGTCAAATATCACGAATTATAAACCAAAAGATTTTGCTGAATTAATAGGTGTTTCTGTGAAAACATTACAGCGTTGGGACA
>NZ_WQNP01000163.1:0-18051 GCF_018783905.1 Ruminococcus sp. MCC718 | reverse complement strand
GATGCCGTTCATAGTTGCAGATATTCCAGAGTTTGGAAGCTGCATAACACATATGCCCTATGATATTGGAATATTCCGGCTGGATTTTTACAGATGTTCTGTGTGACAGCAGCATCCCTCTCCCTCCCATAGCTGGTTTCTTATTTTCGGAAAACGTTCGAACAGTTTTCTGCCGGTAATCCCCTTCAGATACTTGACGATTGCTGTTATGGACAGCTTTGGTGGAGCTGTTACAAAGCAGTGGACATGGTCTCCTTCACCACAGTAAAGCGGACATTCACAATCCGCTTCGCTACTTGCTCATGAACGCAGTCGCTTAGTGCTCTGCACACTTGAAGCGGGGGGATGGTTCTCTGCGTTCAAATAAATGAACAGTAAAGCCCTTATCCTCAGCAATCTGCTGCACCAGTTCCTTTAGGTATTCCTCAATTTCTGAGTTTAATATCTTCCGTCGGTATTTCACTGACCATACCATATGGTAGTTGATATTACACACGCAAGTTCTATAATGTATTAGATTTTCTTTCATACATATAGTATAGCATAATGTGCAGAAATGTGCAATGCAAAGCCGAACATATTTTCGTTTGATTCTATGCCGGTTACGGTATTAATGTCACTGGAGTCAATGGCAGGGAGATTATTCTATTATTTTCAATGTGCAGACATGCACACTCCTACGCTTTCATCTCGGTAATTGAATTGTCGAGGATTCACACTTATTGTCCTAAATTGCATCCAGTGCCTGTGCGATGTCTGCGATCAGATCATTTTTATCTTCCAGTCCGCAGGAAATACGGATCAATCCCGCCGGAATACCGGCTGTGATGAGCTGTTCGTCTGTCATCTGCCTGTGTGTGGAGGTTGCCGGATTCAGGCAACAGGTACGTGCATCTGCTACGTGTGTCTCGATTGCTGCCAGCTTCAGGTTTTTCATAAATTTCTCTGCTGCTTCTCTTCCGCCTTTCAGTTCAAATGAAACAACGCCGCATCCGCCGTTTGGCAAATATTTTTTTGCGATTTCATAGTACTTGTTAGATGGAAGTGTCGGATAGTTGACAAATTCTACTTTATCATGCTTTTCCAGAAATTCTGCAACTGCCTGTCCATTTTCCACATGTCTTGGCATACGCACATGCAACGATTCCAGACCAAGATTTAAAATAAAGGCACTCTGCGGTGACTGGGCACATCCAAGATCACGCATCAACTGAGAAGTACATTTTGTGATAAATGCTCCTTCTTTTCCAAATTTCTCCGCATAAGTGATTCCATGATAGGACTCGTCCGGTGTACAGAGTCCCGGAAACTTATCCGCATGAGCCATCCAGTCAAAATTGCCGCCATCTATGATCGCTCCGCCAAGGGCTGCTCCATGTCCATCCATATATTTCGTGGTAGAATGTGTCACAATATCAGCTCCCCATTCAATCGGCCGCAGATTCACCGGCGTCGGGAACGTATTATCCACGATCAGCGGAACTCCGTGTGCATGGGCTGCTTTTGCAAACTTCTCGATATCAAGTACCGTCAGAGCCGGATTGGCAATGGACTCGCCAAATACCACCTTTGTGTTCTCCTGAAATGCTGCGTTTAACTCTTCCTCCGTGCAGTCCGGATCAACAAACGTCACATCTACTCCCATCTTTTTCATTGTTACAGAAATCAGATTGTAGGTTCCTCCATAAATGGATGAAGAAGCTACGATATGACTTCCTGCTTCGCAGATATTAAACAGAGCAAAGAAATTGGCCGCCTGACCGGAAGAAGTCAGCATACCGGCTTTTCCGCCCTCCAGTGCTGTGATCTTTGCTGCTACATAATCATTTGTCGGATTCTGCAGTCTGGAATAAAAATATCCTTCTGCTTCCAGATCAAACAGTTTTCCCATATCTTCACTCGTATTGTATTTGTAAGTCGTTGACTGAATGATCGGGATCTGTCTTGGTTCTCCATTCCCCGGAGTATAACCTGCCTGCACACATTTTGTATTGATTGAATAATCCATAATTTTCCTTTCACCTTCTTCTCTGATAATAATTATATGTTATACCCTTTTTGCAGCGATGTAAAGGAAAAGAACAACCGACATATCACGAAATTTCTGTAATTTCCCTTGCTTCTTTTTCCGTAAATCCCTTTTTGAGAAGATTTCTATATACCTGCATTTTGCCTTCCAGAATTCCTTCTGCTTTTCCTTCTACTTTTCCCTCTTCTTTTCCTTCCAGTCTTCCGATCTCAATTCCTTTTACAATGCCCATTTTTTCCAATCTTTCTGCTACATCACACATACTTCGCACTCCTTTCTTTTTCTGAAATATCTTTTCATAGCGTTTATCTCCGGTCATCACATTGAGAAGTTTTAAGACTTCATCTACATATTTGATTTCTGTTGGATCATCCGGTATATAATCTTTATTTTTTCTTTTCTGGGCAAAAAAATTTGCCACAATACGAAAATCGCTTTGAAACTTTTCGATTTCTTCTTCTGTCAGCCATGCAACCTCGAAAATCTGAATTTTATAATCATTAATATACTTTTCCATTCCATCTGGAATCTTCATCAATGCTTTAATATTCTTTTTTGCATACCAGTGATGTTCTGTTCCATAATAGAGAACAATCGTCATAACCGGCAGGATTTCTTTTCTGCTTTTTTGCAACTGACTGCGATACGCTGTTCCATCATATTCCATAACTCGAAACGGCATATATTTTTCTACGCTGCTTTGATTTTCAATTCCGCAGATTGCCAGTTCTACTTCACCATCTTTCCAGTACTTTGCAATATCTCGTTCCAATTCATGTACTTTCTCATCGTCTGCTTTATACTGTGAATGAACTGCTGTATTTTCCAGTGACTCAGCCAAAATTTTCTGTTCTCCTGCAAAAACAAGACCATTTATAATATCAGCAAACACATCATTATGATCCTCCAGTATTTTCTCTGTAATGTCCTTTTCTCCCATAAGCTTCTCCTTTTTGTTTTTCTGCACATTAGAAGCAGCATGGAAATTTTGATGTAAAACTGATATCTGTAAAATACAAGTCATATCATTTATCATACCGCTTCGTGCAGGTCTTCTATTTTGTTGGATTTTCCTGCCGAATGGCATTGGATGTGAATAAAGAATAATATCGAATCTTCGTTTATCTCAAATTTTGTTTCTGTTTTGTGATTATTATAATAGTTTATGTGATGCATGTCAATCTTTTTGTTTCTTCTTTTTCCGTATCCAATCAACCGAATGAAACATATACTGTAACCGTCTTTTATGTCTTTTCCTTCTGCCCGATATTACTTTCCGGTATCATGAAAAAGCACCTGCGAAAAATAGCGAACTTTTCCATCTTTTCCCCAGCAGATCATCCCTACTGCATCTGCCATTTCCTGAGCATCCACACAATATGCTGACATACAGGAATGATGCCTGTACGGACCGGCAGTCATGATCAAAAGATCACTTTTTCCGTCTTTTTTCATCTCTTCTGCCAGAGATTCTGTCAGCCTGTTGTGGACAAGTTTTGCTTTTTTATAATCCATATCATTGCTTTGCGTTGTCTGTAAGACAAGTGTTTTGTTGTAGGATAATGCTTTTTCTTTCATTTCTTCCACGCTTCCGCTTTCCGGTGGACAGGCAGGATTCCGATCATAATTTCCGCATCGATTCTCCTCGCAGAAAACGCGGTACTCCGGTTTGAAAACCAGATTTTTCGTGTCCATAACAGCTGCAGCTGAAAAACCGAGCTGTTTTGCTCTTTCTGTATAATTCATAGTTGTACATCCTTTCGCAAATTTATCCTGTAATCGTTGCTATATTCCCATGCAGCAAAAATTCTAAGCAGAATCCACTTTTCTTAACTGTCGTTTCTGGATTCTTTCCTTCTGAAATATTCACTCTCTGTTTCATACAACGGTACAGCCTTTTGAGAATTTCTGTTTTTCTGTTATCACAGTCGAAAATTATTTTTCTTCCTCCGGATAGGTAAATCCCCAGGATTTTCGAAACTCTGTCATCATATCCATAACATCTTTTGTATAATCCAGATGCATACAGGATGGATCACCGTTTATTGCTTTTTCCATATCTGCCAGCTCGTATGCAAGTGCGTCTGCATTTTCACCGGCTTTGATCAGCTCTGTTTTTCCGCTGTCGGTATAAGTGATTTTTGCCTCCCAGGCTCTTGGATATTCCATCACCTCTATGTAGCCTTTCTCGCAGGAAACCATGCCACGTTTCGGCTGTTTCGAATGAAGAGAAAGCATAACGGTTGCCATCTGACCTTCCGCATTCGTCAATAATAATCCCGCCTGCTCATCCACTTTGGTCGGTGCCTGTTTCACCTGCGACAATAACTGATCCGGTTTCGAATCCATAAACCAGCGGATAAAAGAAAGTGCATAAACACCAATATCAAGCATCGCACCGCCGGCAAGATTGCGGTTAAAAAAGCGGTTGCCCATATTGTACTCTTTAAAACTGCCGAAATTCATCGTGATCAGATTCACTTTTCCAAGTGCCCCGCTCTCCAGAATTTTTCTGAGCTTTTTATAGATCGGCATATGGAAAATCGTCATTGCCTCCCCGACGATAACATCTTTTTCTTCTGCAAGTGCCAATGCTTCATTCAGTTCGTCGCTGTTGAGCGTGATTGATTTTTCCACCAGAATATGTTTGCCGTTTTCAATGGCCTTTTTCATAAAATTAAGATGCGTATTGTGCGGTGTTGTAATATAAATCACATCAACATCCGGGTCGGTGAACATTTCATTGTAATCCGCATAGACTTTGCCGATGCCATATTTTTCAGCAAAAATAACTGCTTTTTCATGGGTTCGATTGCCGACTGCATAAATATTCTTTCCATTCTTTTTCAGAGCAACTGCCATTTCATTTGCAATAACACCTGTACCAAGTACAGCCCAGTTTATGTTCTTCATAGATACCTCCTTTATTCACAGTTCAAACAACGGATATACGTTTACCAGATCTCCCGGTGCAATATATGGAATATGTGCCTGAATTACATAGCTTGGAAATTCAGACTGGCGGATCTGTCCTTTTTCCAGATCCGTACATATGCGGTCTACCGATTTTTCTGTATACGGCGGAAAATACTGAATCGGCGGCATAAGGAACTGAAAATCGTTGAGATCGATCAACAATGGATTAACAGATGTCAGAGCTGGATTGTCCATAATTTCATTGTCGGTTCCTCCTGTAATTTATCTGCCTGTTCCATCACTATACTATCATACTTTTCACAAAAGAAAAACAGCCATAACATTCAGAAACTGTTTTTCTGTATGCTATGGCATGCTTTTTACTGTGTTCCGCTAAAAACGAACGGTTATTTTTTTCTTGTAGGTGATCTTTACAGAAGGGGCTGCTGTTTTCATGCGTTTCTGCAATCTTTTCACCTGACTTTTTTTCATACTGCCCGCAACCTGAACATTTGCTTTTTTCTTGATCCCTTTAAAGGCTGCTTTTCCAATGGTCGGTGCTTTCTTTCCTTTGAATGTGACAGAAGAAAGTTTTTTACATTTTTCAAATGCCTGTTTTCCGATTTTTTTCACATTTGATCCGATGACAACACTTTTCAGATTTTTGTCATTTCGAAAAGCTTTCTCTGCGATCGCTGTTACTTTAAAGGTAATGCCCTGAACCGTAATTGTGGACGGAATTGTTACTTTTCCCGATTTTTCCTGAATTCCGATCACTTCTGCGGTGCCGTTTTTGGCTGCCATTTTTGTGATTCGATATTTCAGGATACCTTTTGCGTCCTGACAGATACTGCCCTTTGTCAGCGTTACCGTATTTTGATCTTTGCTTGAATCCGGTTTCGGACTTGGTGTTGGATTCGGGGTCTGATCCGGTGTTGGGGTCGGATCTGGTTTCGGCGTTGGAGTCGGATTTGGATCTGGAGTCGGGTCTGGATCTGGTTTCGGGTCTGGTTTCGGATCAGTACCCGTTTCCCGTGTGAACTGCAGCCAGTTCAGATTCATGCCGCTTTCTTCAAAGTAGATGGCAAATGAATGTTCTCCGGCTTCCAGTGTGATCTCCTGGGCATCTGTAGTTGTCCAAACCTGCCATCCGCCTGTATTGACTGCACGGTATGTTGCAATTTTCTGATTATCGACATAAATGCTGAATGCTCCTGTTCCGTCATTCGAAGCAACACGTGCCGTAACGTTATAAGTACCGGCTGTCGTTACATTGATTTTATATTCTGTTAAACTGCCCTGGTTGCAATAGCCAAGGTTCTCTCCTCCGCCTTCATCTGATGTATCTTCTGCCCTGACATCTCCGGAGGAATTTAAAATATTTTTTGCTGCATAAAATCTGGTATCATCTTCTATTACGGTTACTTTCTGCGATGTATCCGGATTTGTTCCTGTGCTTTCCCCACCCAGGTTACGGTTCAGGAAATCGCATCTTTTCGTCATAAAATTTCTCAGGTATTCAATATTATCATCATAAGTAAGACCGGTATTTACAAAACTTTCACTGCTGTGATTCCATGGATTCTCCATCAGGTCACGCCACTGGATAAAGTTCATCGCTGCGGATGCACTTACTTCTGCTTTGTATGCATCCAGTGTTTTTATCTTTGTTGCTGTGTAGGCGGTGGACTCTCCCAGTATGTACTTGATCGCCGGCATGAATTCACTCTGCCATAATTCTTTTACTTTATTCCACACTTCTTCGTGCTGCACAGCCTGTGCCATGACATTATATTTACTGCTGTTGTCGTACATTCTGGAAATTTTTGCCCACCACTGTGTCGGGTCAGTAAAGTCTGTGCCATTTCGGGAGGTGTAATTTCCAAGTGCCACATCAAAATCCCATACCGGTGCGGCATGAAGCTTTCCATCACCGGTCAGATCAGAGTCTTTATAGAGATAAAAGCTTGTGATACCGGAATCCAGGTTCATGGAAAATTCCTGGAGCAGGTACATACGTGCCAGTGATTCGATATCAATATAATCAGAAAGAGCATGACGCTCCCCTTTGCTGTCCGTTGTATAGCCATCTTTGGAATAAAGAGCATTTTCCATATTCTGATAAAATTCACTGATGTATTTGATCTGATTTTCCGATACACATTCCGGGCATTTCATAGTGACTGCCTGTCCGCCCGTTGTCACAAAACCACTTGTTTCATCTTTGTAACGCTCTCCAAGCTCAAGTTCAAGCAGATATCCGCCCGTGATATCTTCCGGATCGTTTGGAATATCTACCCATTTCTGTGTGCCTGCTTTATAATCATTTGTTCCTTTCTGCTCATATGTTTCCAGATCTGCATTATCATTTGCCTTACTTGTGGCATCTTCCAGATCCGTAATGTTGACTCTCGTTTTTCCGATTTCGATTTTTTCTGTGATAAGATAAGATCCCATGTAATCGCCATTGATATAAAGATCGATGTTTCGGCTGTCCATGGTGAATGGAATCCCGGTCTCTTCTGCCAGATTGTACACGATCCGATTTCGAAGAAGAGAACGATCCGCATAATTAGCAAGCAGACACCAGCCTTTTCCCTTGCCCATTCCAGGCAGATCTGACGAATTTTCCAGTTTGATATTATATGGTTTTTTCGCAAATCCCCAGGTGGAATTTCCACGGCCTTTGATCTGCTTTAAGTTTCCGTCAAAATCTACGCTGCGGTCTGCTTTGACAAGTGCCATTGTACCTTTTTCTTTATTGTCTTTGCTTGCATGAACCTTATCGAGCGTACCGGATGCTGTCTGGATAAACATTGCCGGAATCTCTGCCGATTTTACAATATTTATGGTAACACTTTTGCCTCCGGCGAGTGAAATCTGCAATTTGCTTGTTCCTGAGAGATCTGTAGAATCTCCGCAGTTTATTTTTTGTCCGCCGATCATAACATAACTGTCGGCATTTTCATTTCCGTCACTGTTTTCTGTGAAATGAAGCTGTACATTGCTTAAATCTGCTCCGGAAGGCATACACAGATAATACCCCTTATCTGCA
Organism: Ruminococcus sp. MCC718; assembly: GCF_018783905.1. Taxonomy (NCBI): domain Bacteria; kingdom Bacillati; phylum Bacillota; class Clostridia; order Eubacteriales; family Oscillospiraceae; genus Ruminococcus; species Ruminococcus sp. MCC718. The sequence continues at coordinate 10,051 of NZ_WQNP01000163.1, read as the reverse complement.
TACTGCCAGTTGACTTTCTGCTGCGGCAGTGTTTCGCTGCCATAAATTCCCGTTACATACAGTTTTGTGATCTCAGAAAGCTGCTGCTCTGCTGCATAAGACCGGACCGGCATCAGACAGAAAAACAGTATCAGGCACAAACCTGCAAGCAACTTGCCCGGGGTTTTTACTGCACTTTTCATAATTGTTCTTCTCCTTTAGAATATTGTATTCATCGACCTGGTTACTTTTTCATTATACGCTCTGATTTTTGGGCAGTCAAACAAAAACAGCGGGAGTTTATCAGACTCCCGCTGCTTTCTATTTGCTGTAAATATTCTGTGTTCTGCCACAGATTCCTGACTGAAAAATTTTTTTCAGAATCACTTATTGCTTCAAAAAAATCAGAATCCACTGACTGCTTCGGATGCGTACTGAAGAACCAGTACTGCATCAGCGGTATCTGCCACACCATCACCGTTTACATCTGCACTTGCTGCATCTTCTGCAGAAAGTGTGGCAATCTCAGCTGCCGCACGCAGGATTTCCACGGTATCATTTGTTGTGATCTGACCGTCACCGTCTACATCACCCAGAAGTCTTGCTTCTGCAATCTTGAAAGTGAGGCTCTTAACAGCTTCATTGACTTCACTCTGCAGTGCCTGATTGTTTTCATAAACTGCTTTTGCTGCTGCAAGTTCTTCATCCAGACCTTCGATCGTAGCCGCTACATATCTGCTGTTTTCCGCCAGAATGCTTTCTGCTTTTTTGATCATTGCTTCCAGAGCTGCCTTGTTGCCTTTCATCTTAAGTCCGACAATAGCATCCATGATCTGATTGTAAGCTTCCTTGATCTCTGCATCAGATTTTCCGTCTTTACCCAGGATTTCTTCTGCATGGGCAACTGCATCCTGCAATGCTTTTGCAGTCTCATCGGTATACTTGCCGCTGTTCTTTTCCAGAAGCTCGTTTGCTGCATCTGTCAGTTCTCTTAAGGAACGGATATCTGCTCTTTCCATCAGTGCCTGCATGCTGTCTGCGATCGCATTTGCTGCTGCATTTGCTTCTTCCTGAGTTGCATCTGCTTTTGCCAGAATTTCTTTTCCGGCTTTTACTGCTGCTTCCAGTGCGGAAACATCTGCATAATCTCCCGGATTTGCCAGAGTCTTTTCTGCTACTTCAATGATCGCTTCCAGATGTACCTTGTTTGTGCCGTATTCCATAGCATTGATCGCCTGTGTCATCTGAATGATGGCTGCCTGGATCTCAGAATCCGTCGCATTTTCTTTATCCAGAACTGCTTTTGCTGTTGCAAGGGCTGTTCTCATAGTTTCTGCACTTTCTGCTGTGTATTCAGAAAGATCCTGACTTGCCCATGCCTTGTACAGTTTTTCCAGATTTTCAATGTATTCAGACTGTCTTACAAAATGCAGCCAGTTCAGGTTGGAACCGCTCTCTGTGAACTCGATACGGAGTGTATGAACTCCTGCTTCCAGTTTGATCTGCTGTGCTTCCAGTGTGGTCCATTTCTGCCATCCGCCGGTGTTGACTGCCTTGAAACTTGCAATCTTTGTGCCGTCTGCCAGAATATCAAATGCTCCGCCGCCTGCATTGGATGCAGAACGTGCAGACAGGCTGTAAGTTCCGCTCTTGGCAACGTTGATCTGATACTGTGTCCATGCTCCTGCATCACAGTAACCGAGGTCTTTTCCGCCATCTTCGTCAGATGTATTTTCGCCCCTTGCCGTCTGTGACCAGAGAATATTTTCTGCTGCTTTAAAGTATGTGTCATCACCGATGTCTACTGTCACCGGATTGAGGATCTTTTCTTTAAAGATGTTCACTTTCATGATCATCTTCACAAGACGTTCTGCACAGTCTTCCAGATCAGAACGTTTCAGGATGCCTTTCTTCAGGGCCGCTTTTAAAGTTGCCGGAGAACCGCTTGGCATTTTGACATCATTTCCTGCCAGGACTTCTCTTGCATGATTGGAGTTGTTGCCCCAGTCTGTCATAAAGATTCCTTCATATCCCCATTCACCGCGGGTGATGTTTGTCAGGAGATCTTTATTTTCAGATGTTTCGATTCCGTTTAAGAAGTTATAAGAAGTCATAATGCTCCAAGGCTGTGCTTCTTTGACTGCAATTTCAAAACCTTTCAGGTAGATTTCACGCAGTGCACGTTCACTGACTCTGGAATCGCTGCTGTTTCGGTTTGTCTCTTTGTTGTTTGTTGTAAAATGCTTCAGTGTAATGGAAACGCCTTTTGACTGGCAGCCTTCTGTGATTGCAGCAGCCATTTTTCCGGTAATCAGAGGATCTTCGGAATAGTATTCAAAGTTACGTCCGCAAAGCGGATCTCTGTGGATATTCATACCAGGTGCAAGCCAGATATCAATACCATTGTTGTGTGCTTCCACTGCTGCCGCTTTTCCTACCTGCTTCACCAGATCTACATCCCAGGTACTTGCAAGAAGTGTGGAGATCGGCCATGCAGTACAGGTTGTACCGATACGGATACCCTGCGGACCGTCTGCTGTCATCGCATTTGGAATACCGTATTCCATCAGATTTCCCATACCGCCGGTATTTGCAACACCGGTATTTGTCTGACCACCCATCAGTTCGCAGAGCTGGTCATCACTTAACTGTGCCAGGAAATCATCCATAAGTTCCGGATTATTATAAACATCCACCAGCATGATCTTGCCGCTGTCTGCCGGTTCAGAAGCTGGTGTATCTTCGGCTGTACGGACTTTTTTTGCTGCCGCACTCTTCAGGCTCTGTGTTGCTGTCTGTTTCTTTTCTACAAGAATATAATCGATATTCGGGTATTTATCCTTTTCGGATGCCCTCAGTGTGAGGATGCTGTGTCCTTTCGGAAGGGTTACGGTAACCGGTTCCAGATTTTCGAAATTGTACCATTCATTCTTTTCGCCGTCACCTGTCTGTTTTGCATTGATCGTTGCCGGGAATTTCGTTCCGTCTACTTCCATACCTGGATCAAAATCGAATGCCGCACGGCCATTTGCCACATTTAATATCACATTATAATCTCCGGCTTCTTCAACATTCAGATAGTAGCTCACATAGTTTCCGGCATAATTCATATAAGCCAGGCAAGTCCCTGTGTAATCATCTTTTGTAAAGTTTTCGGTGCGTACTGCGTTGTTGCCTGTCGTACCGGCTGCATCGTATTTTTCTGCCTCAATCTTGTTCGCACCTTCTGCTTTGATGACTTTATTGTACAGTTCCTCCTGATCGCCAACACGTCTGAACAGTATATAATCATAGTTTGGATTATTTTTATTTGCCGTGAAACGAACCAGGTTCACGCCCTTGTCAAGATTGATGTAAAATGGTTCACATTCTTCAAAATTATACCACTCGGAAGCACCATTTCCATCACCGGTCTGCTGTGCATTAAATGAAATACCCGGCTGCTGCTGACCGTTTACTGCAACGGTAAAACAGTTTTGGATCTCTGGATAGCCATTTGCCATACACATGATCACTTCATATTTGCCGGCCTCTTCTGCGGTCAGCTCATATTCCATGTATCTGCCTGCTTCATTTAAATATGCCAGGCATTTTTTCATCTGCAGATTATCATCATAAAATGTTTCCATACTCAGATTTCCGGAAGAATTCAGGAAGTTCTCTGCTTCTACTTTTGTCGTTCCTTCTGCCGGAACCGTGTAATGCGGATTCATTTCATCTGAATTCGTCCTGAGATCTTCGTATGTGTGGTCTGCCAGAAGTCTCTTCTTTAACTGAACCGGTGCACACTGCTGTGAAAGCTGCTCGGTAACTTCAGTATCTTCTACTTTATAGGTATAACGTACGCCATGTTCCCCGGCATCTTTGATGGAATTGCCGACGTAGATCTTGTAATCTCCGGCTTCCATAATGTATGCGGATTTCTGAACTTTTCCGGTGTCATCGTAACTTGACATATCACTGATCGCATACGTCATTGTCAGCTCCTGCGATTCGCCCGGCTGCAGCAGTTTTGTCTTTGCAAACGCTGCCAGCTCTTTTCCAGGTTTGCCCAGTTCTCCCTGCGGGGCTGAGAAATAAACCTGCACGACCTGTTTGCCGGCTACCTTTCCGGTATTCGTAACAGTCGCTGTCGTAACCATATTTTCTCCGTCTACTTTGACATTTACATTGTCTGTTTTAAAAGTTGTGTAGGATAATCCATATCCAAAATCGTAATTCACTTTCGTATACTCTGGATCAAAAGTTTCAAAAAAACGATATCCGACAAACACATCTTCTTCATAATTTACATAAGAATTTGATTCATAAAATGTATTGGAACTTGGATAATCCTTATAATCTTTCGCAAATGTATCCACAAATTTACCGGATGGGTTTACATCTCCAACCAGCACGTCTGCTGTGGCAAGTCCACCTTCCATACCTGCCTGCCATGCCATCAGCACAGAATCGATACCCGGAATGTCTTTGATCCATTCCGTATCCAGAACGGCACCGACATTCAATACAACAACGGTCTTTTTAAATTTCGCTGCCACTCGTGTCAGAAGCTCTGTCTCTGCATCTGACAGATAGTAGTCACCTTTTGATGCACTGCGGTCGCTTCCCTCCGAAGAATAACGTCCGATCGTCACAATTGCGGTGTCTGCATTTTCTGCCGCAGCATTTAACATATCATCGGTAACCGTAATATTTGCATCGTTTTTAATGCCTTTTTCACTGACCTGTTCCGTATAAAAATCTACCAGCGGCTGATAGAGGGTGACCTTTCCTTCTTCTTCCTTGATCTGCATCCCCTGGAGAATGTTGTGCGTATAATCCACATTCGTTGCACCGCTTCCTCCGCCGCCTCGTACATAATCAATCATTGCACGCCCAAACATGGCAACTTTTTCGCCCTGTGCCAATGGCAGTGCACCATCATTTTCCATCAGAACCATACCTTCACCTGCCACCTGTCTGGACAGATCAATATGCTCCTGCGGCGATTTCGCCTGTACATTCAGAATACCGGCTGCCGGTATCGCTGCGGCAACCATTGCTGTCGAAAGAATGGCTGCCATAATCTTTCTAAATCTCATCTTCATATGATTTCTCTCCCTTCTGCCAGAATTTCGCTCCTTCTGGATTCAATCAGATTCATGCTTTCCACAGGCAATTCTTTTCTCTGCCCTCCTTCTTACTTTTGTACTCGACAGTGCCTTTCTGTCCGATTTTCGTTCTCAATGTTTATACATTTTACCATGTTTGATTTATTTTTTCTATGTAATTTTATACGATTTACCACTATTTTTTTATTTTTTGTTTTAAATTCTTATATATTTTGTACAAAATTGTTTTCTGTTTTTCATGTTCCAAAACGTATGCGAACGCAAAAAAAAGGGGGGTCTCCCCCCCCTTGACGTTTACTGATTGATGACAGACTGGATCTGTTCCATCAGCTGATCGTAATTTGCCTGATCATCGATTCCTCCCATCAGAGGCTCGCCTACGATATTTCCGTCTTTATCTACAAGAACTGTTGTAGGAAATGCCATAATGCTGCTGGCATATTTTCCAATTGCTGAATCTGAAGCAACCGTCAGGTTTTTGTAGGAAGCACCCTGTGCTTTTAAAATTTCCTGTGCTTCTTTGATTCCGTCCTCATTGTTATCTAACGTGTCTGTATTGATGCCGACAACTTCTCCGCCCATTGTCTTAAGTGTTTCATTTAATTCATTCAGTTTGGAAAGTTCTTCAACGCATGGCTTACAACCGCTGAACCAGAAGTTTACAACGGTGACCTTGTTATTCTTGAAAACGCTTTCATCGACATCCTTTCCATCCAGATCTTTTCCCGTGAAATCCTGGAATAAGCTGATAGATTCATCTGATTCTGAGGATCCACCATTGGCAGAATCCGCTTCTGCAATCTCTTTTTCAATCGCTGCAAGCTCTTCTTCAATGCCGCGGATCGTCTCAATGTCTTTGCACAACGTATCATATTCTTCTTCCGTGAAAGAATCTTTATTAGATTCAACGGTGCCTGCAAGGACATCTGCATAGTTTTCACTCAGGCTCTCACCGGCACTGTTCTTGTTCATAAGACCAAATACCTTGTCCCAGGCATCTTTGTGATCAGCAAAAATCTGATTTTCCTGCTGATAAAGGTCATCTCTTTTTTTGCTTTGTTCATCCATGCTTGCGGTATCTGCCGTGGAAGCAGATTCCTGTTTTTTATTGTCTGCTGACGGAGCCTGATTGTTGCCACAGCCTGTAAAAGCCAGAAGTACGGATACTGCAAGTGATGCAGCGATTACTTTTTTGAATTTGTTTTTCATGATTTTAAATCTCCTTTTCCATTTGATTTTTCTGATTGATCGTCAGCCTGTTTTTTCTTTGAAAATCCGTAATGATAGCATACTGCATCCACCGGACAGGCTTTCATACATTCTCCGCAGCGGATACACTCCGGATGGTTTGGTGTTTCTGTTACTTTGACGTCCATTTTGCAGGCCCGGATGCATTTCCGGCATCCTATGCATTTTTCGTGGTCCACCTGGATTTTAAGAAAGGATACTCTGTTGAACAGAGAGTAGATGGCACCAAGCGGACAGATCCATTTACAGAACGGACGGTAAAACAGAATACTCAGGACAATGAAAAGCACAAGGATCGTAAACTTGAATGTAAAAAGGTGTCCAAGTGCAGAACGGATTCCTGAATTTGCAAGGGCGAGCGGAAGTGCACCTTCAAGGACGCCCTGCGGGCATATGTACTTACAGAAAAACGGATCTCCCATGCCAAGTGAATTTGTTACAAATGCCGGAAGCAGTATAACAAAGACAACCAGGATCACGTATTTCAGATACCGCAGAGGTTTCATCTTTGCAGTGGAAAACTTTTTGCCCGGAATCTTATGCAGCAGATCCTGAAACCATCCGAACGGGCAGAGAAAGCCACAGATAAACCGTCCCAGCAGAACTCCCAGCAAGATAAAAAAGCCTGTGATGTAATAGGTGAACTTAAACTTTGAAGAACCGACTACAGCCTGAAAAGCTCCGATCGGACAGGCACCTGTGGCGGCCGGACATGAGTAACAGTTCAGCCCCGGCACACACATTGTCTTTGCTTTTCCCTGATAAATTTTCCCTTTAAACAGATTCGGGATGTGAATGTTTGTAAGCAGCACTGCAGCTGCCTGGATCCATCCGCGGAAGCGGGCTGGAATGTTTTTGGCTGATTTTATTTTTTTATCCAATTCCGACACACTCCATACATATTTTTATTGCCTTACTAAGTACAACTGCAGATTCCCCGCGGAAAATTCCGGCAAGAAAAAACAGCATACCTGCTGCAAGCAAAAGAATCTGTGTTGCTTTTTCTGATTTCATCAAGACACTCCTTTCCTTATTTACAGTCCTTTTATTGACCTTTCGATGATTGCATTATACAATAACAGGTGTAAAATTTCTGTTAAGAAAAGAGAGAAAAAATTGAGATTATTAGTTGTTGAAGATGAAAAAAAATTATGTGATATGATTGCAAAAAGCCTGCATCAGGCCGGTTATGAAGTGGATACGTGCAATGACGGAGAAGAGGCACTTGAGATGATCTGTGCGGAAATGTACGATCTGATCGTACTTGACCTTAACCTTCCGGGAATGGACGGAATGGATATCCTCAGAGAACTTCGCAAAGAAAATGAAGAGACAAAGGTACTGATCCTTTCTGCAAGAAGTCAGATCGCAGATAAAGTTGAAGGGCTGGATGCCGGAGCAAATGACTATATGGAAAAACCATTTCATCTGCTGGAACTGGAAGCTCGTGTCAGAAGTCTGACCAGAAGAAAATTTGTACAGAAAAATGTCTGTCTGGAATGCGGTGCTCTTCGTTTCAACACAAGAGAACGAACAGCGTATGCAAAAGAGACCCCTGTTGCACTGACAAGAAAAGAGAATGGGATCCTGGAATATCTTCTTCTGAACCAGGGGCGGCCGGTCAGTCAGGAAGAACTGATCGAACATGTCTGGGATTCTTCTGTGGACAGTTTCAGTGGTTCGATCCGGGTCCATATGTCTTCTCTCCGGAAAAAGCTGAAGGCAGAACTTGGTTACGATCCGGTCGTAAATAAGATCGGAGAGGGTTATAAAATAGGAGGAAATGACAAAACATGAGAAAAATATCACTCCAGTGGAGACTGACGATCCTTACTACGGTGCTGATCACGGTATTGTGCGGATGTCTTACGTTTTTCCTGTATAAGAACGGAGTTTATTATTTTAACACGCTTCAGGAAACCGTGACGGATCAGAACGGGACACCCGATGCGATCTACATTGATATTCCGGATGATGAATGGGATGATTTTGCAGCACAGTTTTCCATGAAAGTCTATCATTCAAAATCCGCTTACAGAAATCAAAGCCTTTTGATCACTGCTCTTGTAGCACTGTTTGGCGGAGCCGTGACGTATTTTGTCAGCGGCCGGGCACTGAAGCCGCTCAGAGAATTCTCAGAAACCGTAGAAAAAGTTCAGGCACAGAATCTGACGGATTGTACGATCGGAGAAAATAAGATTACAGAACTGGACAGACTCCGCAGTTCTTATAACAAAATGCTTCTGCGGCTTTCGGAATCATTCGAGACGCAGCGTCAGTTCACCGGAAATGCAGCACATGAGCTGCGGACTCCTCTGGCATTAATCCAGGCACAGCTAGATCTCTATCACACAACAAGCCATCCTGAGTGTGACGCTGCAGCACAAGAGACGATCCAGATGGTAACAGAACAGAACGAGCGTCTTACCAGGCTGGTCCGGACACTTCTTGACATGAGCGAGCTGCAGAGCGTGGCACGTAATGACAAGATCGAACTTCACAGTCTGATCGAGGAAGTGCTGACTGATCTGGAACCTCTGGCACAGGAAAAAAACGTTGAACTGATCCAAAAAACCCAGAACCTGAGGGATGAAAAAGCAGAAAACAAAACTGCTGATCTGATCCTGACAGGAAGTGATATCCTGATCTACCGGATGCTTTATAATCTTGTGGAGAATGCGATCAAATATAATCACACCAATGGAAACGTTACCGTATCAGCAGTCCGCATGAAGAATACCGTTGTTCTTACTGTTGCAGATACGGGAAACGGAATTGAGGAATCGTTCCGGGAACAGATCTTTGAACCCTTCTTCCGGATAGACAAATCAAGAAGCCGGGAACTTGGCGGTGTAGGTCTCGGGCTTGCACTGGTACGTGAGATTGTCCGGGTGCATGACGGAACGATCGAAGTTCATGGAAATGAGCAGGGCGGAACGACATTTGAAATAACGATGGGTTTGTAAGAAAAATAGAACAGGCAGCATGGAACAAAAGTTAAAAATGGTATGAATACGCCAAAAATATTTCATATATCTGAGGAGATAAAACATGGACGAAAGATTACAGAAACAACTGGATTTTGCACTGGAAATTGATAAGGAGAAAAATATTTTCCGACAGACACATCTGTCTGGTCACGGACGCAATGAAAACGATGCGGAACATGCATGGCATATGGCGATCATGGCATATCTGCTACGGGAATATGCAAATGAAAGGGTAAATATTGAACGGGTAATGATCATGTGCCTGATCCACGATATTGTGGAAATTGATGCAGGAGACACGTATGCGTATGATGCCGAAGGGCTCAAAACACAGAAAGCCCGGGAGGAAGCCGCAAAAGAACGGATCTTTTCTCTTCTTCCTGATGATCAGAAAAAAGAGCTTTCCGCACTGTTTGATGAATTTGAGGCAAATGAAACGCCGGAATCAAGATTTGCACATGCGATGGACAATCTGCAGCCTCTGATGCTCAATAACAGCAATGGCGGTGGCGACTGGAGAGAACACGGTGTCAGTGCCAAGCAGGTTTATGCAAGACAGAACAAAACAAAAGACGGATCCCTGGAACTTTTTGAAGTGATCGATGAAATTTTGCAGAAACATATCCGGCTTGGGAATCTCAAATAAAAATTGACCGTTGGTTTCCTGGCAGGTGTAAGGAATGGAAATGTCAGGTGTTTTAAAATACTGTTTACAAATGA
>NZ_WQNP01000162.1:0-280 GCF_018783905.1 Ruminococcus sp. MCC718 | reverse complement strand
CTTTTCGGTTTGATGCTTCTGCATATCTTTTTGATACTTCTGGTGATAACGGGCTGCACTGGCTGGTATAGCTTTCTTCCTGCTTTATCAATTGTATTCCATACCGCTTTAGTTTATATTCCAGCATGATATACAGCCTGTTATATGGCAGGCTGTGAAGCTTCTGGTTGGTCTTATGTCCCATATCTTTTTCTTTACGGATATTTCGAATGTCTCCCACAACTACACAGCGGATATCTTCTTTTCTGCAGTATTCTGCGATCCATCTGGTTACTTTATG
>NZ_WQNP01000025.1:0-16234 GCF_018783905.1 Ruminococcus sp. MCC718 | reverse complement strand
CACTTTTACGTGCCCTTCGGGGAATTCGTTCATTTGCACATGCACTACTATTCTTTTGCAAACAGTCTTTTAAAACACTCAGCATTTCAATTCTTTACACCTGCCAGGAAACCACCGACAACTTTTTATTTACCTGTTTCACGAAGCCATTTTTTTACTGCTTCCACATCTACTTTCAATGCGAGGGCAATTTGCTCAATCGGCACATGAAGTTCTGCAAAAGCAATAGCGGCATCTTTTTTTGCAGTATTAAGTCCATCAGCTACACCAGCTTCATATTCAGCTTTTCTGAGTTTTCGTTCTTCCTCTTCTTTATCGTATTCAAATATACTCATCGAGATCACCTCCGATTTATTTGCACGAAGAAATTCGGAGAGAATGTTATTACGGATACATTCATCAACAGCCAGCTTGACTGCTTCATTCAATTCCAATTCCTCCGCATATTTACGGACACAATTTACATACTGTGCATATTCTCTTAAAGTCTGGCATTGTTCCATCAGCTCTTCATTATGCCCTTCGTTGATGTTTAAGGTCAGAACTTCCAGCTCCAGTTTTGGTTCACCGGACAGATTTTCAAAAGCTTCCGACAAATGGTTTACCCAATGATCTTTCTTTTTTTCAGTTCCATTATAAAATACGATAAACTGTGGTGCCGGGACTTTCAGCAGGCATGAAGAGTAAAGCGATTTATGATCGACCAATTTCTGATATTCACTGGAAATATAGAATAAATCTCGCAATGGCATATTTGGACTATAAGTAGACTGATGTTCATACAGAAACAAGTCTGTACCGATGATGAAAGCCAGATCATTTTTCATTCCCATATAAATGGCATTTTCCAGTGTGATGATTTCCAGTTTTTCCGGATCATCATAATGAGAACCGCTGACTGCATTATAAAGAGATAATAAATTTTTGCGGTCAGAAAACAGCATACGGAATACCGTATCCTTGTAATTACGGTTTGCAGTTGGTTGTTCTTTTTTAGCCACAGGCAGTACCTCCTTTTTGCAGGAGCGTACAAAAATGTGCCAGCCATACGGTCTATGCTTTCTTTTTAACAGTTTGAAACTCCTGCTTTTTAAATTGATTTGTTTGATTGAAAAGCATGAATTTCTGAAATGTGATTAGAAAATATAGATGGCAGGATGCCAAGAACGTTAAGAAATATGCTTTGAAAGTATATTATCATATAACTCTCATTATTTCAATATATTTTTAAAAAACAATTAAAATCAACATAAACAATAAGAAACTAAAATTATACGATAGAAGTGTAAATTGTGCCAGACAACAAAAGACAGAGGCATAGTGACGGCAGCAAGTTTCCGTTACTCTATCTCTGTCTTTTTCTGTTCTGTGTTTTGTACCCTGGCCTGAAGGACTGTTCCGCTTAAGCGACCCCTGGCAAGCCAGGAGCTTTTAACAATGTGCAAAATGAACAATTCCTAAGAAGGTACTCGAACATGGACGGTACTTAGCGACCGTATTTTGGTCGGTTATGTACCGCTGCCAATGTGAGGTAGCGAGAGCGTGCCTTCGAGGAATTCGTTCATTTGCACATTCCAAAACCTCTCTGCACTTGCTTACCAGTAGCGTACAATCGCACGGATCGTAGCAAAGTCAAATGGTGAGGTCTTAATACCGCCCACCGGGTAAGCTGCCTCTGTAGAGGCGTGTACAATCAGCCCGTTTCCGATGTAAAGCCCAACGTGTGAGATTGGCTGGTAATAAAATACCAGATCTCCGGGCTGGATATTGTTGATGGAAATGATTTTTGCGGTAGCATATTTGGTTGTTGTGCCATCGTAGCCGATTGCCTGCTGGTCGGCGGTACGAGGGATCTTGATGCCAAAATGGCTCATGACGGACTGCGTAAAACCGGAGCAGTCTGCACCGTTTGTCAGGCTGGTTCCGCCGTAAACATATGGATTTCCGATAAACTGAGTCGCATAAGCTGCAATTTTGGAACCGAATGTCAGATCGGAATCGGAAGCATTCTGGTCAGTCATATATCCATTTGCATCGAAAGAGTAGAATACGTTGTCAATGATCATGATCTGGCTCTTGACCATTTCACCGGTCGTCGGAAGAAAATAGAACGTTGCGACGCTGTTATTATACCATCCTGTAACCATGACTCCGTTACGGTCAAATAAATAGGTTTTGCCGTTCAGGGTAACAATACCGGTTGCTTTGCTTCCGTCGGAAGTAAAATAGTAAGTCTTATCATCAATCTGCAGTTTCTGGCTGGTAACTCTTGCACCAGTTTCTCCTACATAATAATTGCCTACCCACTGGTTGGTGAGGACAATGCCGTTCTCATCTGTATAATAATATCTGCCGCTTGCAGAAACGACCCACTGGTTTTTTGCTTTCTGGTAATTGGAATCCAGGAAGTAGGTTTTGCCTTTCTGTGTCCAGATTCCGGTAGAACGTGTCTTTTTGGTACGGTTTCCCTTTTTGTTTATATAGTAAGCACCTACCCAGCAGCTTTTTGCCATCTGACCGTTTGATTTCAGGTAGCGTTTGCCGATCCAGGTATCGGTGACCATTTTACCGTTTGCATCAAAGTAATAATATTTGCTGCCAATCAGTACCCAGCCGGTCATCATCTTTCCGGTTGTCGGATGGAAATAGTAAGTGTCGGCACCGATCTGAGCGAAACCATAAGTACGTTCACCGGCGGCATTTACATAATACTTTTTGCTGATGATCCTGTTGGTGTACATACGGCCTTTTTTACCGAAGTAATAATATTTGCCTTTGATCTTTTTCCACTTTCTCGGTGCAGAACCGTCTGTTTTAAAGAAGTATGTATAGTTGCCGATCTTGTTCCAGCCTTTCAGCATCAGGCCGGTTTCAGCATCAAAGTAATAATATTTGCCGTTGTATTTGAGCCAGCCACTGTAACGTTCTCCAGTTTCGGTATTAAGATAATAAGTTTTGTCACGGATACGAAGCCAGCCTTTTGCAAGTTTACCTTTGTAGTTGTAGTAATAATACTTACCATCATTCTCTACCCAGGTATTTTTGTTTTCCGTCACGCCGGGAGTCAGGATGTCAGAACCGTCTGCAGAAGAAGGATCCCGGACAATGTTTCCGTTTGCATCAATCGTGTAACTTTGATCCCCGGAGGTAATCACAGTGCTTGCAGCCATGGAGCCGTCAGCAGAAAGATAATATCCATCTACCCAGCGATTGGCGAGCAGCCTGCCTTTTATATCAAAATAGTACCATTTTTTATCGATCAATTTCCAGCCGGTTACGGCGTATTTGTTTTTTTCAAAATAGTAAGTATACTTACCGATCTGCTTCCAGCCAACAGCGTAGCCCGGTGCAGCCTTGATGGTATACCAGCGGCCGTTTGCATCTGCCCTCCACTTTGCTTCCGCTTTCATAGAAGGACTGACTGTGCCAAGTGCTGCTGCTAAAAGCATGGTAACGATAATCTGCTTTTTCATAAATTGCTCCTTTTAAAAATCATGAAGATCAAGATTTTGAAATCATGTTAAATATATTACAAAATTATTACATAAGAATTTTACAGGATTTAGCTTAGAAAGTCAAGAGAAAACACATATTCTGACAGGTAAATGTCAGCAGATCTGACCGGGATCACATTCCGGGTCTTAAGTGTGTTCTGCCTGAATAAAGATTTTACGTCTGAAATATGAGAGAACTGTGGGAGAAAAAAGACAGAACCCAGGGGACAAAAAATTGTCCGCCAGGTTCGGGAAATCCACTTGTTAAGCCTTCTTGCTCTGCATTCTTTTGATGACTTTCAGTCGGGTGAATTCTTCACGCTCTTTTTCTTCCAGTGCATTCTGAATGTCTTTTGTAAGAACGGTATAACGTGGGATGGTAATATTTTTCAGAGCGTTGGCACGCTTCTGGGTTTTTTTGATATTGTTTGCCAGCCGGTAAGCTGAATTTTCGATCATGGAAAGCTTGATGGAAAGCTGCTTTACTTTTTCAAATGAGGCTTTTGCCTGGTCCAGTGCAATGTTTGTACTGTAGTAAGCGTAAGTCGGGAAAGCAGGTCTGGTATCAGCTTCTACCAGGGGGATCTCCGTACCCATGATACTTCTTGTGCGGATGCGGATCGAATCCTCAACCGGTACGGAGTAGGAGATTTCTTCCACAAGGCTGATACCCAGTTTGATGTTTGCCATCTGCAGTGCGGCATAAGCCATGCGGAAGGTAGAATCAATTTCTTTCTGAATGGATTCGGCCTGCTGGATGAGTCCCATAAGTTCCCTGATCAGAATATTTCTTTTTTTGTCCATCAGCACATAGCCCTGTTTGGCAAGTGCGAGGGAGTTTTTTGCCAGAATTAAATTGCCCTTCGTAGGGAAGGTATTCGGATCCATAGGCTCACCTCTATTCGTTATAATATTTATCCAGGATCTTCGTATCGATACGGTCAAGTTCTTCTCTTGGCAGCATACGCAGAAGTTTCCAGCCAAGATCAAGAGTCTCAACGATAGAACGGTTCTCGTCCTCACCCTGTCCGACAAAGGTATGCTCGAATGCCTGTCCGAATTTCAGATAGGTTTTATCCAGAGGAGAAAGTTCGTCCTCACCGATAACGGATGCCAGGGCTCTTGCATCTCCAACTTTTGCGTAGCAGGAGAATAACTGGTTTGCAACATCCTGATGATCTTCTCTTGTGTAACCTGCACCGATACCGTCCTTCATCAGACGGGACAGAGAAGGCAGTACGTTGATCGGCGGGTAAATTGCCTGTCCGTGCAGCTGACGATCCAGTACGATCTGACCTTCGGTGATATAACCGGTCAGGTCAGGGATCGGGTGTGTAATATCATCATTCGGCATAGTCAGGATCGGGATCTGTGTTACAGAACCTTCGACGCCTTCTACGATACCGGCACGTTCGTAGATTGTAGCCAGTTCACTGTAGAGGTATCCAGGATAACCTTTACGGGAAGGAATCTCACCTTTTGAGGAAGAAACCTCACGCATGGCCTCTGCAAAGGATGTCATATCGGTTAAGATAACCAGGATGTGCATGCCTTTTTCAAATGCCAGATACTCTGCTGCGGTGAGGGCAACCTTCGGTGTGATCAGACGCTCTACAACCGGGTCGTTTGCCAGGTTCAGGTACATAACTACGTGGTCAGAAACACCGCTTTCTTCGAAAGTCTTGCGGAAGAATTCTGCTACGTCATATTTAACACCCATAGCTGCGAAAACGATCGCAAATTTCTCATCGGAATTATCACCCAGAGAAGCCTGTTTTACGATCTGAGCTGCCAGACGGTCATGTGGCAGACCATTTCCGGAGAAAATCGGAAGCTTCTGTCCGCGGATCAGAGTGGTCAGACCATCGATCGCGGAAATACCGGTACGAATGTAGTTACGCGGATATTCACGGGTAACCGGGTTCAGCGGCAGACCGTTTACATTGATGTGTGCTTCCGGATAGATATCACCCAGACCATCGATCGGCTGTCCGATACCATTGAAGGTACGGCCGAGGATGTCCAGTGATACGGCAAGCTCCATCGGATGTCCGGTCAGCTTTGTGTGGGTATTTTTAAGGGACATACCTTCATTTCCCTCAAATACCTGGATAACGGCTTTGTCTTCGTAGAGCTCTACGATACGACCGAGTTTCTTTTCGTTGTTATCCACAACGATCTCTACGATTTCTTCAAAGGAGGCATTCTGCACGCCTTCCAGAACGACCAGAGGGCCGTTGATCTCGTTCAGGCCTAAATATTCTATTGA
Organism: Ruminococcus sp. MCC718; assembly: GCF_018783905.1. NCBI lineage: Bacteria > Bacillati > Bacillota > Clostridia > Eubacteriales > Oscillospiraceae > Ruminococcus > Ruminococcus sp. MCC718. Next base: position 10,471 of record NZ_WQNP01000025.1, on the reverse strand, counting down.
CATTTCTTTTCCTCCTAAGCGTTCTTTTCAAGTACTTCGTCATAGAAACGATCGACTTCTTTGCGGTAGTCATCGAACATATCCAGACGGTCATTTGGAACATCGTATTTCACGGAAATGATGCGGTCAAAAATGTTGCTTTCTTTCAAAATGGACATCGGCATACCCATGGTAACCAGGGCTTTTGCCTTTGTGTTCAGATACAGGATCAGGTCCATCATCAGGAACTGTTTGCGGATCGGAACACAGGTATCGTCTTTGTGGAATGCATTCTGCTGAAGGAATCCCAGACGGATGACTCTGGCGATCTCCAGTGTCAGTTTCTGGTCATCCGGAAGTACATCACTACCAATCAGTTTTACGATCTCCATCAGGTTGCTTTCCTGGTTCAGGATCGCCATCAGCTGATTTCGTTCGTCTACGAAATTCTTGTCGGCATTGTCACGGTACCATGGTGCCAGGTCATTTACATATTCACTGTAACTGGTCAGCCAGTGGATAGCCGGGAAATGTCTTGCATATGCCAGGGATTTATCCAGTCCCCAGAAGCAGCGTACGAAACGTTTGGTATTCTGTGTGACCGGTTCGGAGAAGTCACCGCCCTGAGGGGAAACCGCACCGATGATGGAAACACTTCCTTCGGAGCCGTTTAAGGTCTGCATCATGCCGGCACGCTCGTAGAAAGCGGAAAGGCGGGATGCCAGGTAAGCAGGGAAACCTTCCTCTGCAGGCATTTCTTCCAGACGTCCGGACAGCTCTCGAAGTGCCTCAGCCCAACGGGAAGTGGAGTCTGCCATGATCGCAACGTCGTAACCCATATCGCGGTAATACTCAGCCAGTGTGATACCGGTATAGATAGAAGCCTCACGGGCAGCTACCGGCATGTTGGAAGTATTGGCGATCAGAGTAGTACGATCCATCAGAGGTTTGCCGCTTCTTGGGTCAACCAGTTCAGAGAACTCTTCCAGAACCTGTGTCATCTCGTTACCACGCTCACCGCAGCCGATGTAGATGATGATGTCGGCGTTGGACCATTTGGCGATCTGATGCTGTGTCATGGTTTTTCCGGTACCGAAACCGCCAGGGATAGCAGCAGTACCACCTTTGGCGATCGGGAACAGAGTATCGAGGATACGCTGTCCGGTGATCAGCGGTTTGCTTGCTGCGAATCTTGCAGCAGTCGGACGCGGAACACGGATCGGCCATTTCTGAGCCAGTGTCAGTTTTTCTTCTTTTCCGTTTGCAAGCTGAACGGTTACGATCGGTTCGTTGATCGTGTATTCTCCATCCATTGCAACTTCCAGCACAGTACCGGAAATGTTCGGAGGAACCATGGATTTGTGGACGATTGCCTGTGTTTCCTGAACTTCTGCGATGATCGTGCCGCCAGAAACAAATTCACCCGGTTTTACGGTGATATGTGTCTGCCATTTTTTCTCCGTATCCAGAGAATCAACGCTGACACCACGGCTGATGTATTTACCGGAGGATTTTGCAATCTCACTTAACGGACGCTCGATACCGTCAAAAATATTGTTGAGGATACCAGGGCCAAGTGTTACGGAAATAGCATCGCCGGTAGCTTCTACCGGGTCACCAGGACGAAGTCCTGTGGTTTCCTCGAAGACCTGAATGGTCGTGATATCGTTTGTCAGACGGATAACTTCGCCTACCAGACGTTCTTTTCCGACGTAGACCATTTCAGCCATCTGAAATCCTGTGTTGCCTTTCAGGTAAATAACAGGACCGTTAATGCCGTAAATAGTACCTGTTTTATGCATTTGTAGCACCTCCGTTAAATGAGAAGTCTGCTTTTAACTTTTCCAGTTTGGAAGCGAAAGAATTGTCGATCAGGATGTTGCGATCCTGAAGAACGGCTCTTGTGCCGCCCATAAAGGAATATTCAGAAACGGTAACAGGAGCTCCGGTTGCGACCTGGAGACTGGAACGTTTGTCGGAGTCTGCAGGGTCAATGTAAAGGATCAGTTTTCCGGAACCGGCCTCTTTCTGAATGTTTTTGATCTGTTTGATCAGCAGCTGCTGATATGCTGAAGTAGTCATGTAATCTTCAAGCAGCTGTTTTACTTCGACAAAAAGCTTTTCTTTCAGTTCATTCTGTTTCTGTGTGATCTTACGCTTGATCTGAAGCTGCTCTTTGGAAAGAGCCATATTGTTGTTTCTCTTCAGATTGTCGCTTTCTGTTTTTAACTGTAAATCAGACTGGCGAAGAGTGGTTGCTTTGTGTTCTTTTTCTACCTTGTCCAGATTTACTTTATATTCTTCAATCATGGCAGAAGCCTGTTTTCTGGCCTCTTCCAGAGAAGATTCTTCAAAATATTTAAGCTTTTCTTCCGTAGTCAAAATATCTCACCTTCTTTATAATTTTATTCCGATTGCTTCGCTTACATAGGAAGTGATAAAGTCCGGTTTGCGGCCGGTACCGTGGCGGTCAGGGATTTCGATAAGAAGTGGAAGACGGCGGTTTAAGCGGACATCATCAATAATATCCGGAAACTCCCGACCGAATTTTTCGGTCAGGAGAATAATACCGTTTTCTTTATTGGCAATCGCGTCTTCCAGTGCTTTACGAAGTTCCGCACGTTCGTGCACGATACAGCCTTCTACGCCTGCCAGACGCATGCCGGTCAGAGTATCGACGTTATCACTGATTAAGAACATTTTCATAAATTAATTGCCTCCTGATATGCGAACAGGAAATTAAAGTTTACCAAGGATCATGAAGGAGATGATCAGACCGTACAGAGCGATACCTTCGGCCATGGCTACGAAGATCATGGATTTACCAAAGATGCTTCCGTCTTCACTGATAGCACCCAGAGCAGAACTTGCTGCGTTTGCAACGGCGATACCACCACCGATACAGGAAAGACCGGTTACCAGTGCAGCTGCCAGATAACCCATACCAGCTGCCAGACCGCTTGCAGATGCAGAAGCAGTATCAGCTGCCAGTGCTACAGAACCGTCGCCTGTGAAGATCATGATAACGGCAAGAGCCATGGTTCCAAAGAAGAGGAAGCAGTTGATGCCAAGTGTGGTTTTGAAGCGTCCACGGTTCTTTTCACCGATCAGAAATGCTGCGGTTGGTACGACGATGCTCAGAAGCAGTGCTGCGATAAAAATGAATTTTGTAATAGTTGACATAGTAATTTCCTCCTTAATCGTGTGTGATTATGAACTCACAAATATAAAATATTTTATTTCCGTTATTTTGCTTTTAAATGTTAATCAACGGATTTTTTAACAAATGGTGTGAATGGATGTCCTTCGCCTTTATAGAAACGGCTGAACATTTCGTAGTATTCCAGACGAAGTACCTGGATACCAACGATCAGACCCTCCATTGCACATACAAAAACGTTACCAAGTACGATAACGATCCAGTTGATGTTTCCGGATTCGGCTCCGGCAAGCATCAGGACTACTTCCATCATAGCTGCGTGGCTGACGGCGAAAGCACCGATACGCACGAAAGACAGCGTGTTGGAGAAGTAGCTCAGTAATACATCAAACAGTTCGAAAAATGCAGTTACAAGGAACATGCCTTTTTCTTTTGGCATAGCATCTGCTTTTTTCTCGACCAGTTTACCGAGCGGCTCTTTGAAGCCGATCAGGATCAGCGGAATGAGGAACATAACCACCAGAACACCGGCTGCCGGGATGGCATGACCTGTCATAAATAAGAAAACGACTGCAACGATCGCACCGTAGAATACAAAACCGGCGATACCGTTTGTATCAAAAAAGATGTTCTCAGCATCTTTTCTGCGGACTGCATTGATAATATGCAGAACCATCGTTGTCAGGATCAGGAACATACCAAATGCGATGGCAACAACGAAAGCGGTGTTCATAGTACCGATAAACGGAAGCGTTGTCATTGCATCCTTCGGATGCATCCAGAGTGCAGGTATGACATCCTCAAAACCGAAGAAACTGCCGAACAGGAAACCGAAGATCGTAGAGAAGACTCCGGCACTGCTTAAGCATGCTGCGAGTTCCATTTTTTTGAAATGGTAGAGCAGGGCACCGCCGATCACCAGGCAGAGTCCCTGACCGACATCACCGAACATGGCACCGAAAATAAAGGAATAGGTCAGTGCTACGAAGATGGTCGGGTCGATCTCATTGTAAGACGGAAGACCGTACATACGAACAAATAATTCAAACGGACGGAAGATACCAGGGTTTTTCAATTTGGTAGGCGGTGTCAGTGTGCTGTCTTTATCCTGATCTTCATTGCTTTCGATCAGACAGAACAGATTCTTGTCATCGGCTACGTCTTTTTCAAAACGAGCGGCATCGCTTTCCGTCATCCAGCCACACAGAATGTAGAAGACCTGTTTACCTTCTTTTGTGCAGGCTGCAAGTTTACGCACATCAAAGTTTGAAGTGAGTGAACGGAATTTGTCTCTGCAAAGCAGGACTTTGTTTTTGTACTCGTTGAGCAGTTTCGCACTTTCTTCACGGCACTCCTGAAGCTGGACATCAAGATCATGGATATCAGACTGAAGTTTTGTACCGACTTCCTGTGGAATACCTTCGTATTCATCCGGAAGGTGGATGCGTTCAAAGTGCAGGGAAGAAAATACGGCATCGATCTGTCCGGCTCTGCCCGCCGGCACAAAGTAAACACCCCATACATACTGCTCATCTTCGCTGCAGCGATAGAACACGGTGTCCAGATTTTCGTAGACATAGTGCTCCAGTTTTTTGTAGTAATCGCGTGTGATCTTACCGAAACGATATTTGATAAACTTAAACTGCAGTACGCTGTGAATATCAAAATCGAATCCAAGGAACGGTCTTAAACGTTCATAAGAAGCTTTCAGATCTTCCTTCTTTGCTTCCAGAGCATTGGTTCTTGTATAAATATCAGAAAATTTGCTTTCCAGAGTTGCGAGAGTCTCAGAAGCTTCTTCAATCGAAATAGTGCCGGTTGGGTTTTCCTGATTTTTATCCGTACCGAGCATGGAAGCGAATTCTTCTGCTTTTGTGAGCTTGTCTTTATAAGGATTGATCTCAATATAAGGACGAAGAGACTTGACAGTCTTAAGCTCGGAAAGAGCATTTTCCAGATGAATTTCGTATTTGGATAAATAGTCATTCACCACACGGTCGATGTCTTCTTTCGGACCGGTAACGCTCAGAAATTTCATTTTCTCAATCAACGATTACACCCCCTTTTCAGATTTGAAATATATTTTTGCGTCTCACTGGTCGGAAGACCGTATCGGATGCACTCAAGCGTGGTTGTGAGGTCGTCAACCTCATGTTCTTTCTCATAGAGATATGAAATGATAACTGCAATGGAGAATGGATCCTCCTTTGCGTTCTTACGCTGAACACGATAACGGATCTGATAATAGGCATCGTCCAGTGAAAGTTTTGCTTCCTCCGGGAAATGTCGTCCGTAGTAAGTATTTCTGATGGCTGCGGTCAGTTCATCTGTAGTTGCAGCTTCGACCATCTCTTTGATCTGAGAGGTCTGAAGACGGTACTGGATACCGATCAGATGTGCATAGACGTCCGCATTGCTCATGTTGTAAAAATGCTTGGAACGATAAATCCAACGTATGTTCAGCAAATCCATTTTGACACCGTAATCGTCCATAAAGATTCTTTCTTCGTCACGAGTCAGAACCTTTTTGCGGCTGTCCCAGAACCATTTGAAATAGCACAGGTCAAGTGCCATCTCGTAATCCCACAAAGTAGGTTCGGACAGACCGGAGAGAAGAGATAAAGGACGATAGTAGATGCTTCCTTTCAGAAGGCTTACAAACTCATCCAGAGTTTTACAGTTGGAAAGAGCGGTCAAATTGATGTCCGAGTGTTTTTCAAAGAAATCTTTGAAAATATCGAAATTCAATTCAACATCTCTGTGGTCAAATACCATTCGCATACAGGTTTTCAGAAGTCCGATCTCGTATCTGCGGAAGTACAGATCCAGGATTTTACGCTGATGTATGGTTGCGAAACGGTAGATACTCTGGAAATCCGTGTAGATTGCGTTTGTGAGCATTTTCTCGATCTCTCCGCGGTGCAGGGAATTTTCGTTGGAATTTGCGAAAATACCAGCATAAGCGGACTTTGTTTTCAGAAATCCGATGGCATCGGAAACGGATGTCAAAGAGGCGAGATGCTGAAAATCTTTAGCGGTCAGAAGCTTCCTTCGCATACCGCGAATCTTGGTTGATGTACCGCTGTAGGCTAACAGATTTCCCATAATTTTACTCCTCGATCATTTTTGCGATCAATCCGGCAGCAAGCTTTTCATGATTCTGATTGTAATCATTTTCGATTGCCTGAATCGAATCTTCAGTTGCTTTCTGCAGATCGGCAAGACTTTTTTGCATTTCTTCATTTAAGCTGGAACGAATCTGATCAAGCTTCTCCTGCGTAGCTTTCTCAGCCTCTTCATCAAATGCCTGAATACGTTCACGCATCTGCTGTTCCAGTGCCTTCTTTTCGTTCTCGGCAGCCTCAATGATACCGGCTGAGGCCTCTTCGATTGAAGACAGACGCTTGATGACGAGATCCATGTGCATCCCTCCTTTAGTATAGTATAGTTGCAGCTTTGAAATTCAAGCTGAACATATGCAAAAGCACAGCCCAGCCTACAAAAAAACTGCAGAAGTTTATTGCCCTGACACTTCTGCTTTTATATGATTATTGCCAGACAACCGTAAAATCATGTTCACAGATACCTATTATAAATAGGTAGTCCTTTTTTCACTCCGTCTGACAGCTTACATTATACACGATTTCCACTTGATTTCCATATGCAAAATTCTCAAAAAAATAAAAAAATTTTATGGTTGTTTTGCACAATTAGAATGGATATGATAGAATACATGGGTATAACTCAGAAGAAAGTCAGTGATACCTAGTATATAAAATTTATATGATGCCAGGGCCAAAAGGTCAAAAAGACGATGCAAGCTTGCTTGTGAGAGTACGCAGTACGGAACAATCCGTATGGCATCAGTTACTGACAAATCTCAATGTCATAAATGCCAGGGTCAAAAGCCTGAAAGCACGATGTGCTTGCACAAACATAAAATTGGAGGAAAATAAATGCGTTTAAGAAATATACCGGGAGCGGATGAAGTGATCAGAAACTGTGACTGGGTAATCAAGGAAGCGGCAGATAAAAAAGGAAAATGGAATACAGTATTTGGAAATGAAAATCCGATCCATATCGAAGTTGGGATGGGAAAAGGGCAGTTTATCACTGAGATGGCAAAGAGAAACCCACAGATCAACTACATCGGAATCGAGCGTTATACGAGCGTTCTTCTGCGTGCCGTACAGAAAAGAGAGCAGCTTCCGACAGAAGAAGCCCTGCCGAATCTGCTCTATCTGTGTATCGATGCCAGTGAACTTCCGGAAATCTTTGCAAAAGACGAAGTGGCAAAGATCTACCTGAATTTCTCAGATCCATGGCCGAAGGATCGCCATGCAAGACGCAGACTGCCGTCAAAAGAATTTCTGGCACGCTATGACCAGATCCTTGTGCCGGATGGCAAAGTAGAATTCAAGACCGATAACCGCGGACTGTTTGATTTTGCACTGGAACAAAGGGAGATCGCCGGCTGGAACCTGGACGGCTGTACCTTTGACCTGCATCATGATGAAAACATGAATGAAGGCAACGTGATGACCGAGTACGAAGAAAAATTCTCAAGTATGGGAAATCCAATCTATAAAATGATCATCAGCCGGTAAACAGATGTCATATTATATAGAAACGAAATAGAAACCGGACTATCCGTTTCGTTCGGTGGAGGAAAAATGGCACGAAGACAGAATGTTCGTGATCGCATTGGCATGGCAGTCTATGAAAAGAAAAAGCTGAACAAGAAACTGGTGACCATGCAGAAATCTTTTCAGGAAGTAAAGCACCTGATCGGGGATGAAAAAAAGAAAAAATAAAAAGAAGGCGTTTACAGCGGAGAATTTCCGGTGTAAACGCCTTATGTTGTTTCGGACTAGTTTTTGATGCGGAACGTTTTCGATTTTCCGCAGGCAGCCAGCAGATTTTTACTTTACATCAGTGCTTTGTACTATCAAACTCAAACGGCTGCAGATGTTCCGGAAGTGATTCGTCACGCTTTTGAAGCTGATGGTTGATAAGACGCTGGATCAGATAGCGTATAAATGCGACTGCCGGAACACCGAGGAACATACCAAGGACCCCGGCAATACTGCCGCCGACCGTGATGGCGAAGATGATCCACAGCGGCTTCAGACCGGTAGAATCTCCGAGGATTTTCGGTCCGAGGATCAGACCGTCAAACTGCTGTAATACAAATACCATGACAACAAAGATCACGGCTTTGAGCGGACTGATAAAAAGCAGGATGATCGCACTTGGAATGGCACCGATGAATGGACCAAAATAAGGGATCATGTTTGTGATTCCGACGATTACGCTGATCAGCACGGCATAAGGAAGTCTCAGGATCAGCATCAGTACAAAACAGAGCACTCCGATGATCGTAGAGTCGATCGCCTTTCCGACGATAAAACTGCTGAACAGACGATTGGCTTCTGCAGAAACATCCAGGATCAGCTGGATATATTTTACCGGGACAAATGCATAGACAACAGCTTTACAGGAATTGATCAGAGGTCGTTTGTCAGCCAGCATATAAATGGAAACCATGATCGCAATAAAGAGGTTCAGCACCCATTTAAGGATGGACATGGAGATCGAATACAGTGCCGGTATCATATTTGCGGCAAAATCCTTCGCATAGTTGATAAAGTTCGGGATCGCATTGTTGATCGTATTTCTCAGCACTTCCGTATCCAGCGAAGGGAAACGCTCTTCTAAAGTATCAAAGAAATGATAAAGCTGCTGTGCCGCAGTCGGAATAAAATTGACCAGATCCGTCAAACTGGTGATAATCTGCGGGATAACACCGAAAAGTACGATCACAATGATGCCGATCACAAGAACATAAGCAGTGATGATCGCCAGGATCTTACAAAGAGCATCACTTTTAATCTTACATTTATCACGGAACAGCTTGTAAAAGCGGGCAACTGCCGGGTTCAGTATGTAGGCAATCAGAGCACCGATGATAAACGGCATCAGAACAGCCAGACCTTTTTCAATATTTTTCAGTGTCGTGTTCCAGGATGTGATCAGATTGATGATGATCGCACCGAAAAAGATGACAAACATCGTGTAAATACAGATTGTAAAATAACGGTTATTGGCCGTAAATTTATTTTTCTTGATGTCATCATCCGATTTGTTTTGTTTCTCCAGATTCATGGGCATCCCCCTTATAAAATGTTTAAAAAACGAGTTACTTCTAATTATAAAAGGCACGGAAAATTAGTTCAAGTGTTCTTTCTTAAAAAAACTATAAAAAAACTTAAAAAAAAGCTTGCAATTTGTAAAACCATATATTATAATATGTCTTGCGTTCGAGGTAACGCAACACAAGATATGCGCGATTAGCTCAGCTGGCAGAGCACCTGACTCTTAATCAGGGTGTCCAGGGTTCGAACCCCTGATCGCGCACTATAAAAGCACTGTTTTGGATGACAAGTAGAGAGCATCGGGGACGGTGCTTTTTTTCGTGCAGTTTGCACAAAAGAGAAGTCCCACTTCACGCCGATCAGGGTGAGCAGGGGACTTGCAAGTTGTGGATTCTGCCGAAAAGTTTCACAGGCTTTATGTTTGGGCGTTCCGCCCGCTTCTTTGTTTCTTGCGTATCAGCATAGAAACCTTACAACGTTTCAAAATCCCATTATTTTATCTAAATGAGATATGTGGGATGTACTGTAAATGACTTGATTGGCGATATGTAAATAACGTTCGGTGGTTTTGACATCTTCGTGACCGAGAATCGTAAGAAGTGCGTATATATCCATACTTCCTTTTTCGTTGTACTGATCTATTAAGAAGTTTGTGGCAAAATTGTGCCTTAATCTGTGAGAGCCGAACTCAAAGGGCAACTGTGCCGCCAATTTGTTCATAAACAGTTTGACAGCGTTTCTTGTGATCTGCAAACCATCTTTCGAACAAAATACATATTTCTTATGATACGGACATTTTGCAAAATATTCTTGGAGAAACTGCCGACTCATATTCCCTAATGGCACAAACCGCTCTTTTTCACCTTTTCCAAACACTTTCAAGATTTGTCGGGACATATCCACATCACAGGTTTTCAAAAGACAGGCTTCGTTTTGTCGCAAGCCACTATCTAACATGAGTGATACAATCGCACAGTTTCTTAATGAAAGCCAAGAATCGTCCTTGTGTATAAGTGCAAAGATTTGTTGCAGTTCCGTGTTTGTATAGATATGCGGATTTTTCTTCGGACTTTTCGGGACTTTAATTTTCTTTGTCTGTAAATCAAGCCTGCAAATAAAAAGTCAAGGCTAAATTGAAGAACATTGAAAATTTTATACAGGTTGAAAATTAGGTATC
>NZ_WQNP01000161.1:0-23818 GCF_018783905.1 Ruminococcus sp. MCC718 | reverse complement strand
TTTATATCATCAAAAGCATACTCGTTGAAGTAGGAATGAAACATAAAGGTTTATAACTTTTTATAAGTTTTCAGTAACGGGGAATCCATATGTATCAAGTGGGAATCGTCACATTGAGTGACAAAGGAGCAAAAGGTGAACGGCAGGATTTGAGTGGTCCGAAGATTCGGGAATTACTGCCAAAAGATAAGTATGAAGTGATTTCATATATGATGCTTCCGGATGACCGGGAAAATATCCGCAGGGAGCTGATCCGCCTCTCTGATGAGGTGAAATGTGATCTGATTCTGACAACAGGCGGAACCGGATTTTCACCGCGCGATATTACGCCGGAAGCTACGATGGATGTGGCAGAGCGTAATGCACCTGGGATCGCAGAAGGACTGCGTGCCTGCAGCATGCAGTTTACAAAAAGAGCAATGCTCGGAAGAGGTGTTTCTGTGATACGAAAAGGAACGCTGATCATCAATCTTCCGGGAAGTGTCAAGGCAGTAACGGAAAGTATGGAGTTTCTGATCGGAAATATTGAGCATGGACTGGATATTCTGATGCAGACGGACAGTGAATGTGGAAGAGCCTGAAAGACAGGGCAGAAGGAGTGAAAGAAATGAAACGGATGAAAACAACGGAGGCGGTCGGACAGGTACTTTGCCATGACATTACGCAGATCATACCGGGTGTGACAAAGGATGCCGTTTTCCGTAAGGGGCATATCATCCGGGAAGAAGATATACCGGTGCTGCTCAGCGTTGGAAAGGACTCTGTCTATATCTGGGAAAACGATGAGACGATGATGCATGAAAATGATGCGGCAGAAGTGCTTTATCGTATGACGGCAAATGAGCATATGCATCCTTCGGATGTAAAAGAAGGCAAGATCGAAGCGATTGCTGATACGGAAGGTCTGCTGAAGGTAGATCGTGAGAAACTGAAGAAAGTAAATGCATTCGGAGAGATGATGATCGCAACCAGACACGGCAATACCGTAGTGAAAAAGGGAGATAAACTTGCCGGAACACGTATCATTCCGCTGGTGATTAAAAAGGATAAAATGCAGGAAGCAGAAAAGATCTGTGACGGAACACCAATCCTGAAAATCCTGCCGTTTACCGTAAAAAAAGCAGCGATTATCACAACGGGAAATGAAGTTTATCACGGCAGGATCAAAGATGCCTTTACGCCGGTCATTGAGCAGAAAATCGCAGAATTCGGGGCAGAAATGATGTTCCATGAGATTTTTGATGACAATGCCAGAAAAATCACAGACGGCTGTCTGCGTGCCATAGAAGCAGGGGCGGATATTGTATTCTGTACCGGAGGCATGAGTGTGGATCCAGATGATAAAACGCCGCTTGCCATCAAAAATACTGGGGCGGAAATGATCTCTTACGGCTCCCCGGTTCTGCCGGGAGCGATGTTTTTATTGTCCTATTACCGGAAAGGTGACAAAGTGATCCCGATCTGCGGACTTCCGGGCTGTGCCATGTACAACAGGCGGACCATTTTTGATTTGGTCCTGCCGCGGCTGATGGCAGCAGATCCGGTCACGGCAGATGAGCTGGCTTCGCTTGGCGAAGGCGGACTTTGCCTGAACTGCAAAGTGTGTACATTTCCGAACTGCGGTTTTGGAAAGGGCTGGTAGAAGATGCTGGATCAGTTCGGGAGAAAGATAGAATATATGCGGATTTCTCTCACAAACAACTGCAATCTTCGGTGCAGCTACTGTATGCCGGAGAAGCGGATTTCCGATGTACATTTCTTTCCGATGAATCAGGTTCTAAGATGCGTGGAAAGTGCCGTTTCTCTTGGCATCACGCATTTTCGGCTGACCGGTGGAGAACCCTTATGTTATCCGAAAATCGAGGAACTGCTCTGTAAAATCAAACAGATCAAAGGAGTAGATTCGGTGCATCTGACCACGAACGGCGTGCTTTTAAAAGAAAAGGCGGCACATCTGAAACAGGCAGGCATCGACAGCATCAATGTCAGCCTGGATACGCCGGATGAAAAAGAATACCGGGTTCTGACCGGGGGCGGAAAGCTCTCAAATGTGCTTGATGGGATCAGAAAGGCAGCAGAACTTGAAATTCCGGTAAAGATCAATGCTGTGCTGCGAGAACAGACCGATGTCTGTGCACTGGCAGCGTTTGCAGAACAAAACCACGTCACACTTCGGTTTATCGAGATGATGCCGATTGGTTTTGGAAAGATTCTGCCGGTCGATCCAAAAAGCAAAGTACTGGAAACTTTGCAGGAGCGATATGGCAGGTATGAGAGGATCATGCAAAGAAAAAGAAAAGCAGATTCTCAGGAAAAATATGGATATGGTCCGGCGGTATACTATCGCTTTTCGGATCTGGATATTTCCATCGGTCTGATTCAGGCGATCCATGGAAAATTCTGCGACCGATGCAACCGCGTCCGCATCACTTCCGAGGCAAAATTAAAGCCTTGTCTGGCTTCTGCAAAAGTAATCGATCTGCGTCCGGCACTGGAAGATACAGAAAATCCAGACAAGCTGGCAGAGCTGATGCGGCAGGCGATTTTCCAGAAGCCGAAATCGCATCATTTTGAGGAGCAGAATTCGAAAAAAAGTTCAGAAACCATGAATCAGATTGGCGGATAAGATTAAAGGAGAAATAGATGGGAAAACTGATCGCGATCAATATCAGTGAAAAACGCGGGACAGAAAAAAAAGAAATACAGGAAGCACAGCTGGTTACAGATTTCGGGATTGTCGGAGATGCCCATGCAGGTAAATGGCACAGGCAGGTCAGTCTTTTATCTTTTGAAAAAATCGAAGATTTCAAAGCCAGAGGAGCCAGAATCGAAAACGGAGCCTTCGGGGAGAATCTGATCGTCTCCGGATTTGACTTTAAAACGCTGCCGCTCGGAACGAGGTTTCAGATTGGAGATGCACTGCTTGAGATGACGCAGATCGGAAAACAGTGCCATTCTCACTGTGCCATTTATCAGCGGATGGGCGAGTGCATCATGCCGAAGGAAGGCGTGTTTGCCGTTGTTTTAAAAGGCGGCACGATTAAAAAAGGTGATGAGGTGACGATGATACCGGCAAATTTTTATGCGACCGTCCGGGATCGGAATAAGGCAGCGGACACATTGACAGCGACCGTCATTACCGGAAAAAACAGGGGCGAAAAGCTCTGCATGATGGATGGAAAAATCCGTGCGGTACGAAGTTCCGGTGCCGGAATGTATCATGGCCTGCACAAACACGATATGAATGAAGCGGCAAAAGAATCAATATCCGGATCAGATTTTTTTAATGAAAAACATGCCGAAGAAATCTGGAAGGCACATCTTGCAGACAAACACCGGATCACGATCGAAGAGCAGGAGATTTTCCTTCATTCCATCGGAAACAGGGCAAGACTTGTGATCTGCGGCGGCGGACACGTATCAACTGCCCTGGTGAGGATGGCAAAACTGCTGGATTTTGAAATCTGGGTTCTGGAAGACCGCCCGTTTTTTGCAGAACATGCAAAACAGGAGGGAGCAGATCACATTCTTTGTGGAGATTATGTGGAAAGTCTTGCAAAAATCCCGAAAGATGTGGATAATTATTATGTCTGCATGACGAGAGGACATCGTTTTGATCTGGAATGCTTAAAAGAGATTTATAAAAAAACGTTTGCCTATGCAGGCATGATGGGATCCAGAAAGCGAAGTGTGCTGGTGCGAAAAGATCTGGAAGAGGCAGGCTATACAAAAGAACAGGTACAAAAGCTGCATTCCCCGATCGGTCTGGCAATCGGAGCACAGACTCCGGCAGAGATCGCACTTTCTGTGATCAGCGAGATCGTGCAGTGCAAAAATGAACGTGCAAAAGCGGCAGAAACAGACGAGGCAATTCTGGAAGAACTGACAGGGCCGCAGAGACTTTCAAAATTTGCAGTAAATGATGAAAATGAGATGGAATACCGCATGCTTTGTACGATCATTGAAAAAAGGGGCAGTGCACCCAGAAGCATCGGAACCCAGATGCTGGTCACATCGGACAATCGTATTATCGGAACCATCGGCGGAGGCTGTGCAGAAGCTGAAGTGATCACCAGATGTCGCGGATATTTTGCGGAAATGCGAAAAGGCATACATGGGATCTGCGAGATTGTCAAAATCCAGATGAGCACCGATAACGTCGAAGAAGAAGGCATGGTGTGCGGCGGCAGGATTGAAGTGCTGCTGGAGGAGACATGACAGGGCATGCAGCACTATGGTATGCAGGAACTGATCGTAAATGTACAGAATCTTTGTATAAACTTATAGTGGAAATGGATTATAAAAATAAAGAGCATTTAAAAATTGCATCATGAAAGGAAAAGGCAAATGAAAAAAACGATCGCAGTAACTTTCGCAATCGTATCACTGGCAACCGCAGGAGTTCTTCTTGCAGGATGTGGAAGCAAGGAAAAGAAAACAGAAGTTACTGTTTTTGCAGCAAAGAGTCTGAACGGTGTTATGGATGAGCTGTGCGAAAAGTACAACAGTGAGCATCCGAATGTAACTTTCCAGACAAACTATGACAGTTCCGGAACGTTGATGACACAGATCAAGGAAGGTGCAAAATGCAACATTTTCTTTTCTGCCGGTGTTTCTCAGATGGATGAGCTGCAGGCAGGTTTTGACGATGGTGATATCGTGGAAGGAAGCCGGCGGGATCTTCTGAACAATCAGGTATGCCTTGTTACATGGAAAGGCAGCGATACCAAAGTAACAGATTTTTCCAATCTTTCTCTTGCAAAGAACATGGCACTGGCAGATCAGACCGTTCCGGTTGGACAGTATACCAGAAAAGCACTGATCAATGCGGGCATGGCAGGCTCAGAGTACACAGAAGTCGATCAGCTGACAGATGATGTGATATCAAAGGCACTGGGCGGCCTGGAAATCAATAACTGTGCAAACGTAGGAGCCGTTGCATCCGCAGTTGCAGAAGGAGCAAATGAAGTCGGAACGGTTTATTATTCTGATACGTTCGGATATGAAGATCAGCTGGATATTATCGAGCAGCTGCCGAATTCCCTGACCGGTGATGTGATCTATCCGGTAGCAGCAGTAGAAAGTGATCATACTTCCGATGAAGAACTGGAAGCTTCCGAGGATTTCCTTACTTACCTGCAAAGTGAAGAAGCAGTGAAATTGTTTGAAAAATATCATTTTACTGTACAGTAGGAGATATCTATGAATTTGCAGAATCTGGATTTTACACCGCTTTGGATTACAATGAAAACCGGAGTGGCTGCAACGTTTGTTTCCTTTTTCCTTGGGATTTTTGCGGCCAGATTTGTGATGGGCCGGAAGGGAAAAGCAAGAGCATTCTGGGATGGTTTTCTGACGATGCCGCTGGTACTTCCGCCGACTGTGGCAGGATACATTTTGCTTCGTACATTCAGTACAAGAAGACCGTTTGGCCGTTTTCTGGCGAACAGTCTTGGCATTCAGGCAGTACATACCTGGCTTGGCTGTGTGCTGGCGGCAACGGTCATCGCTTTTCCGCTGATGTACCGCAATGCGAGAGCGGCCTTTGAACAGGTCGATGAGAATGTGATCTATGCGGCACAGACGCTTGGATTGAGCGAGCGGACGATCTTCTGGAAGATCCGCATACCGATGGCAAAACCGGGCATTTTATCCGGTACAGTCTTGGCATTTGCAAGGGCGATCGGTGAGTATGGGGCGACTTCCATGCTCGCCGGAAATATCGCCGGCAGGACTTCGACGATCTCGCAGCAGATCGCCATGGTGCTCCAGAACGGAGATTTTGCACTTGCCGGTTTCTGGTGTCTGGTGATTTTTGTGATTTCGTTTGTGTGTCTTGTTGCACTGAATCTGTTTGGAGAGAAGAAAAGTAAAGGGAAAAAGCATGCCTTTCATCGTAAAAATAAAAAAACAACTGGCTCTTTATGAGCTGACGGTTGATCTGGAAACGGAAGCCGGGATTCTGGCGGTGATCGGAGGCTCAGGTTCCGGAAAAAGCATGACGCTCAAATGCATTGCCGGGATCGAGACGCCGGACAGCGGATTTATCTCGCTGAATGGCAGGGTTCTGTATGATTCTTCAAAAAAGATCAATCTTCCACCGCAGAAACGGAACGTCGGCTATCTTTTTCAGGAGTACGCCCTGTTTCCGACTATGACAGCAGCTGAAAATATCAGCATTGTGATGAAACAAAAGAATCCGGTCCAGGTGCAGAAATGGCTGGAAGAATACGGTCTTGGAGATTATGCGGACAGTTATCCTGATCATCTTTCCGGCGGACAGAAACAGCGTCTTGCCATGATCCGCATGCTGGCGGCCGAGCCGCAGTGCATTCTTTTAGATGAGCCGTTTTCCGCACTGGATGAGCATATCAAGCGGAAAATGGAGCGGGAAGTGATGGAGATGCTGCATGATTTTGACAAACCGATCCTTTTTGTTTCGCATAATCAGGAGGAGGTTTATCGCCTAGCAGACCGGATTGGCAGCATGGAAAACGGCAGATTCAGTCCGATCCGTGAAAAGAGGGCGTTTTTTGCAGAGCCTCAGACAGTCGGGCAGGCAAAACTGGTGGGCTGCAATAATATTTCAGAGATTGACTGGATCAGCGAAGACCGGGTGTACGCAAAAGACTGGAATCTTTCGCTGAGAGTCCCGTTTACTGAGCTGGAAGAGCAGAAAAAATATCGTGCGATCGCCATTTATCCGGGAGATATCACTCTTTATTCAGAAGATGCCATACTGGAAGAAAAACAAGTCAGGAACAAAATTTCAGTAAAATCCTGCAGCACCGAAGAAGAACTGCACAGCTGGTCGGTAAGCTGTCAGATAGATGGAACCGATGCGGAACTTATGATGCTTTTATCGAAAGAAAAAATGCCGTCGGTACCGGAAAAAATTACAGAAATCTTTGTGGATGGCGGAAAAATCCATCTGCTGCAGTAAAGATGATGCAATATGTTTTACAGAAAGTGTGAGGATGACAGCATGATTTATCTGGACAACGCAGCGACAACGCTTCAAAAACCGCAGGTAGTTTATGATGCCGTTTATGATGCCATGAAAACTTTGGGAAATTCCGGGCGGGGATTTTCCGGTGCGGCACTTGGAGCATCGAGAATGATCTATGAGGCGAGACGGACGCTCTGCGATTTTTTCGGAGGCAGTGATCCATCGAGGCTGGTTTTTACGTCCAATGCAACGGAAGCTTTGAATATGGCAATCCAGGGGATGTTTCTTCCGGGAGATCATGTAATCACGACGCAGCTGGAGCATAATTCGGTGCTGCGTCCGCTCTATGCCATGCAGAAAAAAGGTGTTGAACTTACGATTGCAGCGAGTGGACAGAACGGAACGGCAGATTTTGATGCGATCGAAGCAGCCATCCGGGCAAACACGAAAGCGATCGTCTGCACCCATGCATCGAATCTGACCGGAAACCTGACGGACATGCAGAGGATGGGAGAGCTTGCAAAGCGGCATGGGCTGTTTCTGATCGTCGATGCTTCGCAGACTGCAGGTGTGATTCCGATTGATGTAAAACAGATGCATATCGATGTGCTCTGTTTTACCGGGCACAAGAGCCTGTTTGGACCGCAGGGAACCGGCGGACTTTACATAGGTGAGGGTGCAGAGATAAAGCCTTTAAAAAGCGGCGGGACCGGCGTGCACAGTTTCCTGAAAACGCAGCCGGAAGAACTCCCGGAGCATCTCGAAGCCGGAACGTTGAATGGCCACGGGATTGCCGGACTTCTTGCAGGTGTACAGGAAATCCAGAAAATCACAGCAGAAGAGATATGGAAAAAAGAGCGAAATCTGATGGAGTGTTTTGTTGCGAAAATCAAGCAGATTCCCAATGTAAAGATATATGGCGATTTTTCGGATAAAAACAGATGCCCGATCGTTTCTCTGAATATCGCAGGCGTGGATTCTTCGCAGGTCAGTGAATGGCTCTTGGAAGAGTATGAGATTGCAGTGCGTCCGGGAGCACACTGTGCACCGCTGATGCATCAGTATTTCGGAACGCAGAAGCAGGGTATGGTGCGTTTCAGCTTTTCATATTATAATACAGAAAAAGAGGCACTGACGGCCGCAGAAGCGATCCGTGAGATCGCAGAAGAAGTGGAGGCGTGAAATGACAGAAGAGATTGTATTTTGTAAGGGTGGCGGATGTACGGCAAAATTAGGACCGGATCTTTTAAGTCACGTGCTTGGCAAAATCCCAAGAGGGGAAAAAGATCCGGATCTTCTGATCGGATATGACAGTCGGGATGATGCGGCTGTTTATCAGATCACGGAAGATACCGCCATTGTCCAGACGCTGGATTTTTTTCCGCCGATGCTGGAAGATCCGTATTTGTTTGGGCAGATTGCAGCGGCAAATGCTTTAAGTGACATTTATGCGATGGGCGGAACGGTAAAGACAGCATTGAATATCCTCTGTTTTCCGGAAAAAATGGATTTAAATACTCTTGGAAAGATCATGCAGGGCGGGGCAGAAAAAGTGATCGAGGCGGGCGGAACGCTGGCAGGAGGTCATTCCATTGCCGATGCCGATGTCAAATACGGACTATCTGTGATGGGTATTGTAAATCCAAAACAGATCTATGCAAATGACAAAGGCAGACCGTCGGATGTACTGATCTTTACCAAGAAACTCGGAGTCGGGCTGGTGTGCAATGCAAACCGTGTCGGCCAGGCACCGAAAGGAGCTATGGAAGAGGCAGTCGCTTCGATGACCATGCTCAATAAAAAAGCTGCAAAGATCAGCCATCGTTACGAGATACATGCCTGTACCGATGTGACCGGTTTTGGATTTTTAGGACACTTAAGTGAAATGATAAACGATGCCATTTCAGCAGAAATCGACAGCATTTCCATCCCGGTCATCAAAGGAGCAATGCACTGTGCAGAAGAATTTCTGCTGACGGCCGCGGCACAGCGAAACCGCAATCATGTCGCAGAACGTGTGACATTTTCAAAATATATTCCATTTGCGATGGAAGAACTGCTCTTTGATCCGCAGACCTCCGGAGGACTGTTATTTGCCGTGCAGAAAGAAGACGCAGTGGCATTTGAAAAAGAATTAAGAGAAGCCGGAATGCCGGCAGCGATCGTCGGAAGGTTTACGGAGAAAAAAGAAAAAGATATCTATGTGAATTGAGGAGGATGTAATATGATCACAGTAAATGCAATGGGCGATGCATGTCCGATCCCGGTTGTTAAGACAAAAAATGCGATTGCATCTTTAAAAGGTGCCGATGTGGTGGAGACACTGGTTGACAATGAAATCGCAGTTGAAAATCTGAAAAAGATGGCAGACCAGAAAGGTTATAAGACCACAAGTGAAAAGCTTGAAGAAGGAAAATATCGTGTGTGCATCATCGTGGAAAACGTGGTGGATAACGTTGAAAAAAAAGACGGAGACGGTGGAAAATTCTGTGACTGTACGCCGGAAAAAGAGAGCAATAAGGTGGTTGTGATCCGCTCTTCCGTGATGGGAGAGGGTGATCCGGAGCTTGGAAAAGTGCTGTTAAAAGGCTTTATCTATGCGATTTCGCAGCAGAAAGATCTGCCGAAAACCATGCTTTTTTATAATGGCGGTGCATTTATCACCTGTGAAGGTTCCCAGTCGCTGGAGGATCTGAAAGCACTGGAAGAACAGGGCGTGAAAATTTTAACATGCGGGACTTGTTTAAATCACTATGGTCTGACGGACCGGCTTGCAGTCGGAGAAGTGACGAACATGTATGAGATTGCGGAAAAGATG
This sequence comes from Ruminococcus sp. MCC718, assembly GCF_018783905.1. Classification (NCBI taxonomy): domain Bacteria; kingdom Bacillati; phylum Bacillota; class Clostridia; order Eubacteriales; family Oscillospiraceae; genus Ruminococcus; species Ruminococcus sp. MCC718. The sequence goes on along the minus strand of NZ_WQNP01000161.1, from coordinate 14,051 downwards.
ACGCAAGCTTCCCTGATCGTAAGTCCGTGATATGAGAAAAAAAACAAAGCAGCTGGTGATCACGTTTTCCACCACGACAGCGGCGATGGCGATGGAAAAGAAGGCACAGGAAATGGGGATTTTCGGGCGGCTGATCCCGCTTCCATCCGAGATTTCAGCAGGGTGCGGACTTTCCTGGAAAACGAAACCGGAAGAAAAAGAAAAAATGCTTGTGTTTCTGGAAGAAGAAAAGCTGAAGTGGGAAGCAATGTATGAGTTAGAGTTGTATTAGATATGAGATAAATTGATATTCGGGATGGAATTTGATTTAAAGCCTGATGCAGCCACCGGCGGATTGCATCGGTGTACAGTAAGAATGTCAGAGATAATTTTTGAATAGGGAAAGGACAGTATGGGATATTTTAATCAATACGTAAGGGCAGAAAGTCTGGAAGAGGCCTATGGGCTTTACCAGAAAAAAAATAATTTTGTTCTCGGCGGTATGCTCTGGCTGAAGATGCGGAAGCGGCCGTTTGGAACAGCAATCGATCTGTCAGATCTTGGTCTGGATCAGATCGAAGAAGATGAAAAAGAATTTCGCATCGGAGCGTATGTTTCGCTTCGGGAACTGGAGACAAACGAGGCGTTAAATACTTACACGAAAGGTGCGTTTGCCGAGTCGGTGAAACATATCGTCGGTGTACAGTTTCGAAATGTGGCTACGGTCGGTGGCAGTCTCTGGGGACGTTACGGATTTTCAGATGTGATGACGATCTTCCGTGCCATGGGTGCAAAGGTGCAGCTGCATCATGCGGGCATCCTGGATCTGGATGAGTTTGTAAAAATGCCAAGAAAGACAAGGGATATTCTTGTTTCCGTGATCGTACCGAAAAAGGTAAAAGCAGTCGTGTATTTAAGTCAGAGAAACCAGTCCACAGATTTTCCGGTGCTGACCTGTGCGGTGGCAAAACGGGAAGAAGGATATGTCGCAGCAGTCGGAGCTACACCGCATCTTGCGGAAAACGTCTGGGATAAAGAAGGCATTTTAACAGAAATAAACGAGGAAAGCATCGAAAAATTTGCCGCCAAGGTTGCAGAGCAGATCCGTTTCGGCAGTAATATGAGAGCCGGAGCTGCATATCGCCGGATCGTCTGTCAGGTGCTTGTAAAACGTGCACTGCATACGATTGTGGCAGAAAACCATGGAGAGGAGGAAAAGTGCTGATGGAAGTGACCATTACATTAAATGGAAAAAAGATCACAGATTCGGTGGATGCCGATATGGTGCTCTTTGATTTTTGCAGAAAACATAAATGTTTTTCCGTCAAAAGAGGATGTGAAACCGGAAACTGCGGGCTTTGCAGCGTTTTACTGGATGGAAAACCAGTGCTTTCCTGCAGCGTTCCAATCGGACGTGCATCAGGAAGAAAAGTAGATACTTTAGAAGGTCTCCAGGAAGAAGCAAAGAAATTTAGCGATTTTTTTGCAGCGCAGGGTGCCGACCAGTGCGGATTCTGCAATCCGGGTTATATTGTTAATATCGTGGCACTGCTCCGGGAAAATCCAGATCCGACAGACGAAGAGATCCTTGAATATTTATCAGGCAATCTCTGCCGCTGTACCGGATATCAGAGCCAGCTGCGTTCGCTCCGCAACTATCTGAACAGCAAAAAAGAAGCGGCACCGCTTGATCTGGAGGCAGAAGTTTATGGTGCGGATATCGGAAGGGAGTGGAAGCATGAGTGAATTTAAGCGAGATCGAAGAGATTATCATATGGTCGGAAAATGTGTTCCGAAAAAAGATTCAAACCAGCTTCTGCTAGGAAAACCCGTTTTCATGGATGATATTGTGCCGCAGGACTGCCTGGTGATAAAACTGCTCCGCAGTCCACATGCCCATGCTCTGGTAGAAGAGGTCAAAACTGCTGCAGCACTTAAAGTTCCGGGCATTGAGGCCATTTATACCTGGAAAGATGTGCCGGAAGAACGCTTCTGTATTGCCGGACAGACTTATCCGGAGCCATCTCCGTATGACCGTCTGATCCTCGATCAGAGGGTTCGCTGTGTGGGTGATCCGGTGGCGATCGTTGCCGGTGAAAATGAAAAAGCAGTCGATAAAGCACTGCGTCTGATCAAGGTGAAATATCAGGTTTTGGAGCCGGTCCTTGATTTCAGAAAAGCCCTTGATAACAAAGTTCTGGTACATCCGGAGGAGAACTGGAAATCCTATGGAAATACCGGTGATGTGAAACGCAACCTTCTGCATCACGAGGAAGATACCCACGGTGATGTAGAGCAGATTTTAAGCGAATGCGATGAAGTGATCGAGCACAGCTGGCGGATTAAGGCGGCACAGCAGGGCTATATGGAAACCATCCGTGCTTACTGCGAGATCGACCGTTACGGACGTCTTCACTGCATCAGTTCCACACAGATCGTCTTTCATGTAAGACGTATCATTGCCAACGCACTTGGAATCCCAAAATCGATGGTGCGTGCGGAAAAACCGCGTATCGGCGGAGGATTCGGAGCAAAACAGACAGCAGTCTGCGAAGTTTATCCGGCATTTGTGACCTGGATGACAAAGAAACCGTGTAAACTGATCTACAGCCGAAAAGAATGTCAGACGATCGCTTCACCAAGGCACGAAATGGAAGTGACGGTCCGCTTAGGTGCGATGAAGGACGGACATATCCGGGCTATCGACCTTTATACCTTATCCAATACCGGTGCCTACGGAGAACATGGAACTACGACCGTAGGACTTTCCGGACATAAAGCACTTCCGCTTTATACCGGAGGCTGTGAGGCAACCAGATTTTCCTGCGACGTAGTCTATACGAATGTTCAGGCAGCCGGAGCCTACCGAGGCTACGGTGCGACGCAGGGTATTTTTGCACTGGAATCCGCAGTCAATGAGCTGGCGGAGAAACTGCATATGGACCCAGTGGAGATCCGTATGAAAAATATTGTCCGCGAAGGCATGTTTATGCCGGCTTACTTCGGTGAGACGGCAAATGCCTGTGCACTGGACCGCTGTATCGAACACTGTGCCGACAACTTCCACTGGAAAGAAAAATATCCGGTGCGTGACATGGGCAATGGAAAAGTGCGTGCAGCAGGCATGGCACTGGCAATGCAGGGTTCCTGTATTTCCAATGTCGATGTCGGTTCCTGTACCTTAAAACTTGGTGACGGCGGAACGTATAACATGATGATCGGAGCGGCCGACATGGGAACGGGATGCGATACAATCCTTGCACAGATGGCAGCGGAAGTGCTCGACTGTGATGCAGATCAGATTTCCGTTTTCGGGGCAGATACAGATGCCTCTCCGTACGACTCCGGATCATATGCATCTTCCACCACTTATGTGACAGGAATGGCAACGCAGAATGCGGCACTGCAGCTGCGGGAAAATATCAAAAAGATCGGTGCCGGCATGCTTGAGTGTGAACCGGAAGAAGTCGATTTTGACGGTGAGAAAGTTTACCTGACCGACGGCGAAAAGTCCGTCAGTCTTGCGGATATTGCCACAAAATCGCAGGTCAACAATACGATTCCTGTGGATGTGACAGCCACGTATTCTTCCCCGGTATCCCCGCCTCCTTACATGGTCGGAATGGTAGAGATCGAGCTGGATAAAGAGACGGGAAGCATCGAGATCCTTGATTATCAGTCTGTGATCGACTGCGGTATCCCGGTCAATCCAAACCTTGCAAGAGTACAGGCGGAAGGCGGTATCGGCCAGGGAATCGGCATGGCACTCTATGAAAATGTGACTTACAACGCACAGGGAAAAATCGCAGAGAACAGCTTTATGCAGTACAAGATCCCGACCCGTCTGGATATGGGCAGGATCAACGTAGAATTTGAAACCAGCTACGAGCCAAGCGGTCCGTTTGGTGTCAAATCCATCGGTGAGATCGTGATCAACACCCCGGCACCGGCACTCGCCCATGCGATTTACCGTGCGACCGGAGTATGGCATCGAACTGTACCGTTCACTCCGGAAAAGATTCTGATGAGCATGCTCGATCCACAGTGGAAAGAAATCGACCGTCGCGTCAAAGAATCATGATACACATTATTTATATGGCGGCTGGAAACAGCCGCCGTTTTGGAAATGAAAACAAACTGCTCCAGAACTGGAAGGGAAAACCACTGTATCTTCATACATTTGAAAAACTGCTTCGGATCAGAGAAAAAGAGCCGGAAAAGATTTCCTTAACGGTAGTCACGCAGTATCCGGAAATTTATCGGGAAGTACAAAATCAGCCCGGCGTGAATGCAGTATTCTGCAAAGAGAGCAGACTTGGTGTTTCCTATACGATAAAGGCAGGGATCCGTGCAGTTGGGGAAATATATGACTCTGTAAAGAAGAAAATTTGCCCGGTGCAGGAAGCACATGATTTTGTGAGAAAAGAGCATTGCTTTGTAAAGAATGAGAGTTCTTTTGAAAGAAAGACAGAGCATGTAAGAACGTGGGATTATCTGATGTTCACAGTTGCCGATCAGCCGAACTTAAGCGAGCAGAGCATCGAAGCACTGATTGGGGCAGCAGGCCAGCGATTCAGACAGGGATATACTTCGCAGCCGCCGACGTTCTCTCTGTGCTGTGGGGAAAGAGTCGGCAATCCCTGTATGTTCCGGGCAGATCTGATCCCGGAGCTGATGCAGCTGGAAGGCGATAAGGGCGGAAGGTCTGTTCTGAAAAAGCACGAGTGCTGTTACGTGGAGATAGAAAATGAAGAAGAATTTTCTGATATTGATACAGAAGAGCAGATGAAGAAAATGTCAGGCAGAGAAAAAACATCTGCCAAAGGAAAGAAAGGAGAAAACGCATGAAAAAAACAGCAGAAAAAGGAAAAAAGATCGTGTTTGGTGTGCTGCTTGTTCTGGCGTGTATTCTGATGCCGCAGAAAATGACGAATGCGGCGGGAAATACGGTGCCGACGGCAGTCGATAACCTTACGGTATCTTTAAGAAACAAGGTAAATATGGCCGTAACAGACAACGGATATATGCGGGTAGCCTATGACGGCAGTAAAGTCCGGGTGGAATATTATGATACGCAGTTTAACCTTCAGCGAAAAGGTTCACTGGATCTGGAATTGCCGATCTGGGGCGGCTTTTATGCAGGGCAGGATGCTTATTATCTTGCAGAAGCACAGAACAACACGGAGCAGAGCGACACCAAAGAAGTGATCCGGGTCATCAAATATGACAAAAACTGGAGACGTCTCGGAGCAGCATCCATCACCGGCGATCCGGAGCTGTTCGGCGGCGAAGTGCGTTATCCGTTTGACTATGGATGTGTGGAGATGGCAGAATCCGGAAACAATCTTTATCTTGTAACCGGACATGAAGGCTACGTAGATGCCGGAGTAGGCCAGGGACATCAGGGCTATCTGATGGTTCAGATTGATAAGACAACATTGAAAGGATCCATTGTGGACTGCAACCTTGGACATTCTTTTGCACAGTACATCAAGTCTGACGGTGCACAGCTTTATGTTCTGGAACAGAGTGAGGGCGGACGATGTACGGAACTTTCAAAATACGATACTGCTTCCATGAAAAAACAGAGTCTGTCTGTTCTGGAATATGGAGGCTTTCGTACCGATGCATGGGCAATTGCCTGTTATGCGAGTGTGGATGATTTGGCAGTATCCTCCTCAAATGTTCTCAGTGTCGGAACATCCATCGATCAGAGCCAGTATGACAATGTGACAAGTGATATGCCGCACAACTTGTATCTGACGATCACACCGAAAAACAATTTTACCGAAGATGCAGCAACGGTCAGATGGCTCACAGATTTTACCGGAGACGGTGCAAGTTTCCTCGGCGTAAAACTTACGAAGATCAACGACAATCGTTTTATGCTCTCCTGGGAAGAAACCGGAAAGACACAGAAAATCACAGACAACGATCCGCTTTCTGTTTCCATACTGCACTATGTATTTCTGGATGGAAACGGCGAGACTGTCAGCCGGGAGTTTACGGCACCGGCCCCGATTTCCGACTGTCATCCGATCGTAAATGGTTCAAAAATTGTCTACAGTGCTTCCAGTTCGAACACCGTTGCCTTTTATTCCATTGATGCAAACAGCGGAGCTTTTCAGAAAAAGGTGTACCGCATAGCCGGTGAGAATGCTGTGTGGAGCCTTGCAAATGGAGTGCTGACGATCTCCGGAATCGGTGCAATCGATATCGATAAGGAAGCACATTACCGCTATCCGGTGTCCTCGACAGCACGTTCCTACAGCTACAGTTCTGCAGATAATTCCTGGAAAGATATCCGCGAGTGCGTCACAAAGATCGTGATCGAAAAAGGAATCACCAGTATCCCGGAGGAAGCGTTCTATTATTTCAGCAACCTGAAAGAAGCAGAGATTAAAGAAGGGCTGAAGTCGATCGGGAAAAAGGCCTTTTATGCATGCAAAAATCTGAGGAAGATCACGATACCGGCGAGTGTGACCGAAATCGGAGAAGAATGTCTGGCAACCGGTTATTACTGGGTTGGCAGCGAAGAGCCGGTTGTAGACGCGAAAATTTATGCACCGAAAGGTTCTTATGCGATCAAATATGCAAAGCAAAATAACATTGCCTATACAGAGACAAAAGCTGCAGCTTCCGGAAACAACAGCGGAAATACTTCAGCGAATATCACCAGGAAAAAAGTGACGGTCACGGCTCTGACCTCATCGAAAGCCGGAACCATCAAATTAAAATGGAAGAAACTCTCCGGTGCAGACGGTTATGAAATCCAGTATGCACGCAATGCGAAATTTACCAAAAACAAAAAGAAAGTTACCGTAAAAAAAGCGGCAGCGACATCAAAGACCATCAAAAAGCTGAAAAAGAAGAGCAGATATTACGTGCGCATCCGTGCTTACAAAAAAGCAAACGGAAAGACCGCTTACAGCAAGTGGAGTGCAAAGAAGAGCGTGAAATGTAAGTAAAAGCAAAAAAGAAAACGTGCAGTGCAGGCTGCCGTAACGAAGATACAAAACAAAAAGCAGAGACACCGTGACGGAAAACACGTCCTGTGCTCTGCTTTTTACGTTGTGTAAATTCAGTTTCAGGCTTTTGAACCAGGTCTCATTACAGCATGGAAGCTCTCAGTTCTTCCGGTGTTTTCTGAGACAGCATAGCCGGTGCGATATCGAATACGCTTCTCGCTCCGGATTCGCCCTTTTTGGACAGACGATATGCAGCACGTGCATAAGCAACCAGAACACTTCCGGTAAATTCCGGATTCGAATCCAGTTTCAGAGAATATTCAATCACATGCTTGTTGCCCTCACATCCGGTTTCACCGGTACGGATCACAAAACCGCCGTGCGGCATCTTGCTGTGATGAGCCTTTAATTCTTCTTCTGAAATGAAGTTTACGGTTGTATCGTATTCATCGAAATAGTTCGGCATCGTCTTGATCGCTTTTTCGATGGCAGCCTTATCAGCACCTTCTTCAGCAACGACATAACATTCTCTTAAATGTTTCTCTCTGGTAGTCAGTGTCGGTTCGCTTCCACTTCTTACCAGTTCCATGGCAGATTCGATCGGAACAGTGTACTGGATCGCATTCTTAACACCCTCGATACGGCGGATCGCATCAGAATGTCCCTGACTTACACCCTTGCCCCAGAATGTATAAGTACTTCCCTGAACCAGGATAGATTCTGCATATAAACGATTCAAAGAGAACATGCCCGGATCCCAGCCGACAGAGATAATGCCGATGTTTCCGCCTTCTTTTGCAGCCTTATCTACGCTTGCAAAATATTCCGGGATTCTTGCGTGTGTATCGAAACTGTCGATCGTGTTGAAAGAAGCAGCAACTTTTGGTCCGATGACCGGCAGATCGGTAGCAGAACCGCCGCAGAGGATCATAACATCGATCTCATCTTTCATAGATTCCATATCATCGAAATGCTTTACAACAGCACCTTCCGTCTGAATGGAAACACCGACAGGATCTCTCCTTGTGAAAACTGCTTTCAGTTCCATATCATCATTGCGTTTGATGGACTGCTCAACGCCGCGTCCAATGTTGCCATAGCCAACAATACCAATTCGGATTTTTTCCATTTTCTTACATCTCCTGTTTAAATTAATTCTGTAAACATTCAGAATTCGCATATTTACCTTGTAAACAACAGCGTTCTTATGTTTGGCAGGGCAAGATTCAAATGATTCTGCCACTGACATCTTTTAGATTATAGCATAGATTTTCAATCAGGCAATTATTTTCTTTTGAGAAAATATGATGTATACTAAAAAACAGGATAAATTTGCAGCGACTTTCGAAGAAAAAACAAAAGAGTGTCCGCTTTACGCAAGAAACATGTTGGCTTTAGAAAGTATGGAATTCAGCAGGAAGGAAATAAACATGACAAAAAAATATGACGAAAAAGAAATAAGAGCAGATTACCGCAGGCTTACAAAACTGCTGATTGAAAAAAAGATGACGATCACCACGATGGAATCGGCAACATCCGGGCAGATCGCTTCTCTGATCACAGATACAGAAGGCTCATCGGCAGTTTTAAAAGGTGCGTTTGTTACTTATTGCAACGAAGCGAAAATTATGCAGGGCGTTCCGGCAGAAGTTATTGACAAATACACGGTCTATTCCATGCAGACGGCGGAAGCGATGGCAAAAGCCTGCACAAAAGCCTACCGTGCAGATATCGGCATCGGAGTGACCGGAACCATGGGAAATGTCGATCCGGCAAATCCGAAAGCATCCATTCCGGGACAGGTTTATTTTGCAGTTGAAATGGACGGCAAAGTCAGATCCTATTATGTGGAACTTAAGCCGCAGCCGACAAGACGGGCCTATAAGCTGGCAGTTGCCAAAGAAATTTATGATGCAGTCATGGAGCAGATGGAGGAAAGTCAGCATGAGACAGCAGGAGAATAAAAAAGAAAATTTCCGTGAGAATCCCACAAAATTAACCTGGATTCCGAAGGTTTATAATTATGCAGAAAGAACGGGCAATCTGAAAGCAGAAGCCGTCGGTGTGGTCAGCGGAGAAAAATATTTCCCGGTGTTTGAAGACCGGATGGTGTTTAAACCACTCACAAAATCAAAGCCATTCTCTACCCCATTGTTTGCCTGTGCAGAAGTATTCTGGTCCTGGGTGATCGATACTTATTTTGTCCCGGCACCTTTGTATCAGCTTGCCTTCTGCAGAGGATATGAGGCAGAATGTGAGAAATATTATGATTACGGAACCGTATCGCCGATGATCTATGAAGAAGGAGAACATCTTCTGAACTTACTGGAGTTCTTTCGAACGTATCCAGATGAAAAAGTTCAGATTGACGATTACTTAAATTATTGTCAGATGTTTTATGATTACACCGAAATCCTGGAGGCAGATTACTTTCAGACACACCGGGAAATCGCAGAAGATCTGGCAATGCAGATTCTGATCTCGGTTCTGAAAGGCGATCAGAATTACCATTATGAAAATATTGCGTTTGTATGTGACGCATCCGGGCAGATTCTGAGGCTGGCACCGATGATCGACCACGAATTTTCCACCTGTTTTATGTTTCCGGATAACCTGTCAAGGCACAACTACTGGTTCGGTGAACTGCAAAGATCCATCGAAGGAAAACCTGTCCAGCCGGACGAGTACAAAGATTTTCCAAATGAAAAAGAACGCAGACTGATGGAAAAAAGTGCGACCTGCCTGCATCGGAATCTCGTCTATATCAAAGAACATTATCCGGAAGTGACGGCCTCGTTTCTGGAAAACGTAAGCAGACTGAAACGCGATCTTTTGCAGAAAAGAGAGAGCTTTTTTATCCGAAAAGCAAAAGATTATCCGGATCATGCAAATTCCGACGCCTATCGGATCGGAAAAGCCAGATACAAAGATCACGATGAAGAAAAGGCGGCAGCTTTCGAAAAACAGTACGGCGGAGAAGGAAAAGAAATATCCTTTGATCTTATGAACTGCCTGATCAATTATGAAGTACAGGAGATCATAGAGCAGATGGAGAGGATACTGAGATAAAGCGATTATAAAAGAAGCAGTTGGCAAGTTGAAAAATATTGCAGATGAGAAAGAGAGGGAGAGATAGATGAAAGTTTTGGTAATTCCTGATGTACATCTGAAACCGCAGATGTTTCGGCAGGCAGCAGCTATTATGAATACAAGGGTGGCAGATCGTGCAGTATGTCTGATGGATATTCCGGATGACTGGGACAGAGAATATGACATTGCACTTTATGAAGAAACATACGACGAAGCGATAAGATTTGCTGCAAGATTTCCGGATACCGCCTGGTGTTACGGAAATCATGACCTCAGCTACTTCTGGCACTGCCTTGAGAGCGGATACAGTTCCATGGCATCCGCAACGGTACAGAGAAAGCTTCTGGAACTTCGCAGGACGGTTCCGGAAGATCATCCGATCCAATTTGTTCAGAAAATTGACAATGTGCTGTTTTCCCATGGCGGAGTGCTGAACTATTTTGTTGAGGAATATGTTCCAAAATCAAAATACCACGATGTAGATGCCGTTGTGGAAGAAATCAACAAATTGGGACGCTTAGAGATGTGGAATGACATGTCACCTGTCTGGTTGCGTCCGCAGCGTCCCGGCATACGTCTGTATAAGCCACGGAAATTGCTCCAGGTGGTAGGACACACACCGATGGATAAAATAACAAGAGAAAAGAATCTGATCAGTACGGATGTATTTTCCACTTACCGGGACGGCAGACCGATTGGAACACAGGAATTTTTGCTGCTTGATACCGTAACCTGGGAGTATAAGGGGGTAAAATGCCTGTGACCGAAGATGAAAAAGTAATTTACAAATTTTTAAGATCAAAGGTTTTCAAAAGATATATCTGCATTTTATTATGCCTTGTTTTATATATTACTGTGCTTCCCCTTTCTGTATCGGCAGAGGAAGCAAAAAACCGAACAGTCAGAGTAGGCTGGTATGAAGGAACTTATAATACCACAGAACCAGACGGTAAGAAGAGAGGCTACAGTTACGAATATCAGCAGGCAGTAGCTGCACATACCGGATGGAAGTATGAATATGTGGAGGGAAGCTGGGCAGAACTGATGAATATGTTGAAGAGTGGAGAGATCGATCTGATGGGAGACATCTCCTATACAGAGGAACGTTCCACTTCCATGCTCTTTTCAGAACTGCCTATGGGCGAGGATAAGTATTACCTTTATGTAAATCCTTCGGATACGGATATTTCAGCTTCAGATCTGACTACATTGAATGGGAAGAGAATCGGGGTGCTGCCGGATACACTTTCTGCCAGACGGTTCTGTGAGTGGGAGAAAAGCCATGGAGTAGACACGCAGCAGGTTGATATTACCAGCACAGATGATGCCCGTCAGAAACTACAAAATCAGGAAATTGACGGATTTGTTTTAAATGAATCTTCACAGTGGGAAAAGCACAACATTTCCCCAGCACTTCTGATCGGCAGTTCCTATAATTATTTTGCGGTCAGCAAAAAATGCCCGGATCTGAAAGAGGAGCTGGATCAGGCAATGTGGAAGATAGAAAAAGAGAATCCTTTTTATAAAGAAGATCTTTATAAAAGGTATCTTTCAGCAAATCCCATTGAAACTCTTACGGATGAGGAACAGAACTGGCTGGAACAGCATGGAGCAGTCAGGATTGGATATCTGAAAAATGATGTTGGTATCAGTCTGGTGGATGCAGAGTCAGAGGAACCGACAGGAATTATTAACGATTATATCAGTCTGGCTTCCAATTGTATGGGAGAAAAAAGTATAGAATTTCAGACGACAGGCTTTGATTCTCAGGAGGAAGAGCTGCAGGCATTAAAGGATAACAGGATCGATATGATTTTTCATATGAATCAGAACCCATATGAAGCTGAGCAGAACGATATTATATTGTCAAATACTGTTTTTGAAGTCAATGTTGCAGTGCTCACCGGCGTTGCGAAGTTTGATGAAAACGGGGAAAACACAGTGGCAGTGAGCAGAAATAACCTGTTGGGAAAGTGGTATATTTCTTTTAATTATCCTTTCTGGAAAATAAAGGAATATGACTCATCTGCTGAGGTTGAGAAAGCAGTTCACAGTGGTGAGGCAGACTGCTTTGTTGTGAAGGCAGGACAGTCATTAAAGACGCTGGCAAACAGCAAAATGCAGAGTGTTTTTCTTACAAAATCCGGCGATTCCTGCTTTGCAGTCACCAGAGAAAATACAACATTAATGAATATCCTGAATAAAACCATTCAGACTCTGCCTGATTCAAGACTTTCAAGCCTGTTTTCCGTATATGAAAACACACCGGGAAAGGTGACTCTGGCAGAATACATAAAGGATAATTTGCGGGTAGTTTCCATTGGCTTTGTAAGCGTGGCCCTGATTATTATACTGATTATAGGTTACCTGATGATAAAAGCAAGAAAAGCCCAGATTCAGGCAGAAAAGGCCAATGCTGCCAAATCAGATTTCCTTTTCAATATGTCACATGATATCCGGACACCGATGAATGCTCTGCTGGGATACAGTGAGCTGATGAAAAGAGAACTGACAGATCCGAAGCTTCTGGATTATCAGGAGAAGATGGAGCAGTCCGGAAATCTGCTGCTGTCTATTATCAATAATGTGCTGGACATGGCCCGGATTGAAAGTGGTAAGGTGGAACTGGATGAAGATTATGTGAAGATCAGAGATGTTTATCAGGGGGTTTACAAAATTTTCCAGGCAGAAGCGGAGAAAAAGGGTATTCACCTTGAGATGGAATATGAGGTGCAGCATGAACATGTAATCTGCGATGAGACAAAGAACAGGGAAATTTTCCTCAATCTGATCAGTAATGCAGTAAAATATACAGCTTCAGGGGGAACGGTTACCATAAGGATCACAGAGATTGACTGTGACAGGGAAGACTGTGTGCGGATACAGACTCAGGTAATTGATACAGGTATCGGAATGAGTGAAGAATTCCTGCCATCTCTGTTTGAGGCTTTTGCCCGGGAACGCAATACAACAGCTGCAAAGGTTGCAGGAACAGGTCTGGGAATGCCGATCATAAAGAAATATGTTGATATGATGGGCGGAACCATTAAAGCAGAAAGTAAGCTGGGAGAAGGAAGCAAATTTACAGTTATCATGGAATACAGGATTGCGGATAAGGGTTACTACGAGCAGATTACGGATCAGTCCCCGGATACAGAGGAAACAGACTGGATTAGCGGAAAACATGTTCTGCTGGCTGAGGATAATGAGCTGAATGCGGAAATCGCAGAGTTTATTCTGGAGGATATGGGACTTATAGTTGATCGTGTTGAGGATGGAATTCAGTGTGTGGCAAGGATGGAACAGAAACCGGCAGGAACCTATAATCTGATCCTTATGGATATTCAGATGCCGAACATGGATGGATATAAGGCAACTCAGACAATCAGAAAACTGGCAGATGAGAAGAAAGCTTGTATTCCCATCATAGCTATGACAGCCAATGCATTTGAGGAAGACAGAAAAAAGGCATTGGCAAAAGGAATGAACGGACATATTGCAAAGCCTGTTGATGCAGAAAAGCTTAAGAAAACCATTCTTTCAGCTTTTCGGTGAGATGAAGGGGAAATTTTCACTCCTTTTGGATGGAATCGTCGATATTTTTCGAAAATTCGTAAAGATGTCAATTATGTTCCTAATAAGAAAACTGTATTGGCTTTTACAATCGCTTTGGAATTATCACTGGATGAAGCAAAGGATTTACTGGCAAGTGCCGGCTTTGCATTATCCAGAAGTTCGAAAACAGATATTATTGTGGCATATTTCTTACAGAATAAGATTTATGACATGTTTGAAATAAGGCTACCGCAATCCCACTGGCTTTAGACGGTGGGTTAAGGTAGCCAAAAATCAGAAATTATAGTATACTCATGGCATGGGAACCTGGAAATCTAAAAACAGACACAAATACTTATTACAATATCACATTATTTTTGTCTGTAAATATAGGAAGAAATTACTGGTTTCGAGGCAGATATCAGATGATATAAAACAGTTTTCGTATGAGATATGTCA
>NZ_WQNP01000160.1:228-456 GCF_018783905.1 Ruminococcus sp. MCC718 | reverse complement strand
ATATTTCGAATGTCTCCCACAACTACACAGCGGATATCTTCTTTTCTGCAGTATTCTGCGATCCATCTGGTTACTTTATGTAGGTAATCCTTCACTGCATTCTGCTTTGTCCTGTAAAGCCGCTGGATATGTTCCGATGTTTTTGGATATTTTATTCCTCTTTCCGATTGCTGTGCATACCATACAGACTGCACTCTGGCGATTTCTTTATGAAAATATCTTTCCAGA
>NZ_WQNP01000160.1:0-218 GCF_018783905.1 Ruminococcus sp. MCC718 | reverse complement strand
CTGTAAAGCCGCTGGATATGTTCCGATGTTTTTGGATATTTTATTCCTCTTTCTGATTGCTGTGCATACCATACAGACTGAACTCTGGCGATTTCTTTATGAAAATATCTTTCCAGGGAAAGATACTTTCTTCCCAGAATAAAAGCCCGGCCATTTCCGGAATCATAACAGGTCATCAGATTATGAAGTCCAGGATCAATAGATAAATAATGTCCATT
>NZ_WQNP01000159.1:0-626 GCF_018783905.1 Ruminococcus sp. MCC718 | reverse complement strand
TCTAAAATCACATCTTCGGTTGATGTGGTCTGTTGTTCGATTATCTTGTAGTGCTTTTCCGTCAGTTTCGTGGATTTACGGATTTCTTTCAGATAATCAATCCCTGTTTTCGCTGTGATTGTTTCCAGCATTTTAAGTGTCGGGTCAACCTGCCGTTGAATCCAGCGTAGGGTTCTGTCCAGTGTGTAGGGTTCGGGTTTGGTCGTGAGCTTTAACGGCTCTCTGTTTTCCCCGATGAACCACGCCCAGCGGACAGATAATTTCCAGTCGCTCCGTTTCTTGTCTGCTTTCTTATCCACAAAGCGTACATAACGGTTGATAATAGAAAATGCCGTCCGTTCAGCGTCATAGTAAGTCAGCAGGTCACGGACAGCATAATAAGCACGTTCATTTTTTAACCGTATTTCAAATCTGTTTTTTATCGGTGCTTCCTCAATGGGAATCCCCAGTTTGATGTACTGTTCATAGCTTTTTTCATAGACACAGAAGTACACCTCACTTTTCAGTGAACCGATATAAAGCGTATAGCCCATACCAGCCTTGTCCTGTTCCTCATGCTTGACCAGTTCGCCGGAAGCATAGGACTTAAAGGAACGGAACACCGATACACATTCCTCATTCCGGCA
>NZ_WQNP01000024.1:30343-56552 GCF_018783905.1 Ruminococcus sp. MCC718 | reverse complement strand
AATTTTTGAAAATTCATGTATAGAATAATATTTACTCAAAGCATCACTTCCTTTCAATATTATTCTATACTAATAACCTGTAAAATTCAACAGTTGTTTATATACTTTTATAAGTTTTATTCAGCTGTTCTTTACCTCCTAATGTTTTGCCTGGTGTCAGGATCAAAAGATATTATACGAAAAACTTTCGTATTTTTCTTATCCTGTCATCATTTCATAAGTTTCTTCAGAAGATCCACCAGCTCATCAATCGCTTCGTCTTTTCCATTGCGGATGTCCTCTGCCACGCAGGTATGGATATGATTGGACAGCAGGACTTTATTGAAACTGTTGAGTGCAGAATTGATCGCCGAAACCTGTACCAGAATATCGGCACAGTAGGCATCTTTTTCCAACATTCCTCTCACACCGCGAACCTGCCCTTCGATGCGGCTTAAACGATTGATCAGATCTTTATATTCTTTTTCTGAGCGTTCCTTTTTTCGCTCAGAACACTGACAGCAGCATGTTTTTTCTATCTGTTCCCTGTTTTCTTCCATTTCATTCACTTCCTTTTCTTATATACCCCTATTAGGTATTTTTCGTATTGCATTATATACCCCCATGGTGTATTTTTCAAGTCCTTTTCCTGAAAAAATTTATGCATTAACGGATATCAGGATATAAAGAATGAACATTCATGTAAAGCTCACAGAGCTTCGCATTGCTCATGTCACGCAAAAAAGGCAGGATTTCTCCCGCCTGTTTTTTGTCTGAATTCTTTATTTTGATACCTGTTCTGTTTTGCTTATATGAAAAATTCTTCCGCTGCTCTGATAAAACTTCCGGTATCTTCCACACCGGCTGTCTCATACGGAGAATGCATTGCAAGCTGCGGAAGTCCGATATCTACCGTATTCATCGGTACCTGCGTATTCGAAATATTTCCCAGGGTCGATCCGCCCGGCACATCGGAGCGATTCACAAAGGTCTGGTATTTTACGCCTGCCCGGTCGCAGAGATCCTTGAATTTTGCCGCTGACACCGCATCGGTACAGTATTTCTGGTTGGCATTGTATTTGATGACAATTCCGCCGTTTGGCAGCGGCCGGTTCACCGGATCTGCCTTTTCTATGTAATTTGGATGCAGTGCATGGGCATTATCCGCCGAGATCATAAAACTGCCTGCCAGCGTCATCAGATATTCTTCATACGTTCTGCCAAGGCCATCGTTGATCCTTCGAAGCGTATCTTTTAAGAAAGTAGAAGCTGCCCCCTGCTTTGTTCCGCTTCCGACTTCTTCGTTATCCAGAACACAGTGCACCGCAATGCTCTCCTCGTGCTTTCCGGCAAGCATTCCTTCCATCGAAGCAAACGCACACTGCAGGTCATCCAGCCTTGGTGCCGAAACAAATTCTCTGTCTGCACCCCAGATCGTACCCTCCATCCGATTATAGAGGAACAGATCATGTGCAAGAATATCCTCTTCCTTTACTTTTATCTCTTCCGCAACAATTTTCAAAAACTCCGGCTTCGAATCTCCGCACCCGAGAAGCGGCAGCAGATCTTTCTGCGGATTGTAAGACACGCCTTTGTTTGCCTCCCGGTTCATGTGGATTGCCAGACTTGGGATCATGACCAGATCCCGGTCGATATTGACCAGTTCCTCTTTCAGACTGCCGTCACGCCTTACAACCACTCTGCCCGCTACCGACAGCGGCCGGTCAAACCACGGTGCCATCAGCATACCGCCATAACCTTCCACATTCAGTTTTGTGTAGGCATTTTCTACCCGCATTTCCGGATTTTCCTTGATCTTAAAAGCCGGAGAATCGCTGTGGCTGGCAATGATATGAAACTTCCGACACTCCTTCTTTGGAATCGAAAATGCAATCAATGCCGAATGATTTCTTGTTACGATATATTTCCCGCCCGGCTGTAACTTCCAGTATTCCTGCTCTGAAAGAAGCTGATATCCGTTTTCTGCAAATTTTTTCTCCATCTCTGCCGTTGCCTGAAAAGCCGTCGGACTTTTTTTAATAAAGGCAAGGAGAGATTCTGTTGTTTTGTAATGCATATAGCTACCTCACTGTTTTATCTATTATTTGGAAATTTTTAAAATTTATCTCAAATGAATCTGATAAATAAAATACCACAATATCTGTTAGAATACGCTGTTCAGTTTCTCTTATTATACTGCAACTTCCAAAAATATGAAAGCAGGAGTAATGCGATATATTTCTTCAATTTATAAGTTTTCAGGAAATAAAAACAGTATTTCATCAAGAACAATTTAGTGCAAATAATATAAAATTCGATTCAATCAAAAAAATATTTAGGAGATGGAATGGTGGTATTTCAATTCACGAGGTCAATTTCTGACAGAAACATAAAACACGAGTGTGTGAAACTTTTTCTGTAAATTAACAAATAATAGGTTCTTCTATGATAAAAAATCATAGGAGGGCCTTTTATTATGGCCAGACAAAAGAAACCGGTACATCGAGTACAAATGACGGAAGGAAAAAGAAATATTATCCACCGGCTTCTTGAAGAGTATGATATTCAAACGGCTGAAGATATTCAGGATGCCCCGAAAGATCTTCTTGGTAGAACAATCAAAGAAATGATGGAAGCCGAAATAGATAACCACCTTGGCTACAAAGAATCATTTCCATGTATGCAAAAGGAATGACTACCCGCCGGATTTCGGAAACGATTGAGGATATTTACGGATTTGAAACATCAGAAGGCTTTATTTCTGATGTAACAGACAATATCCTGTCACATATTGAAGACTGGCAAAATCGCCCGTTAGATGAGGTGTATCCTATTCTCTACATTGATGCGATCCATTACTCTGTTCGTGATAATGGCGTTATCCGCAAACTTGCTGCTTATGTGATTCTTGGCATCAACATGGAAGGAAAAAAAAGGTTCTTACCATTTCAGTAGGCGATAATGAAAGTGCGAAATACTAGCTTTCGGTTATGAACGAATTGAAAAACCGGGGTGTAAAAGATGCTTTGATCATTTGTGCGGATGGACTTACCGGTATAAAAGAAGCGATCACTGCCGCTTTTCCGAAAACGGAATATCAGCGTTGTATCGTACATCAGGTACGAAATACTTTAAAATACGTTCCTGATAAAGACAGAAAAGCATTTGCCACAGATTTAAAAACGATTTACCAGGCTGCTGATGAAAAGAAAGCTCTGGCCGCATTAGACAGAGTAACAGAAAAATGGGCACCAAAATATCCGAATTCCATGAAACGCTGGAAGGATAACCGGGATGCAATTTCACCTATTTTCAAGTTTTCAGCAACGGTCAGAAAGGTGATCTATACGACAAATGCCATTGAATCCCTGAATTCCACATATCGTAAGCTGAACCGTCAGAGAAGCGTTTTTTCGAGTGATACAGCACTCCTAAAAGCATTATACCTTGCTACTTTTAAAGCAACGAAAAAATGGACAACAACGGTTCGCAACCGGGCACAGGTATATGGGGAACTGAGTATTATGTATGAAGGACGCCTGCCCGAATAGGCGACTCAGAATATAGCAAGACCGGCGGATTTTTCGCCTGCTCTTGACATACAAATTTATAGCTGTTATATATAAAACAAGAGCGAAAAGCTCAATAAATAAACTTTTCGCCTTGCATTATCATAGAAGAATCTTACTTACAGACTTTTCTTTATAGTCTCTAAAACACTACTCCAGCAGATATTTCAATTCACACGCCCCTTACGGGACGTGACAATATGATGGCGATTATCTTGAATATTCATTAAATTTCTACTCACACGCCCCTTACGGGACGTGACCTTCAACTCTGCGTGTCCGTCAATGTCCCGGTATATTTCTACTCACACGCCCCTTACGGGACGTGACTTCTGTTTGAAGTCCTCAAAATCTTTTGATTTATCATTTCTACTCACACGCCCCTTACGGGACGTGACCGGTTGATGCTGCTGGTGTCTTATCCGAGTACGACATTTCTACTCACACGCCCCTTACGGGACGTGACAACGCGACCCAGCGGGCATTAAGCTGATGAGACATTTCTACTCACACGCCCCTTACGGGACGTGACGCTCAGGAAACGTATGAACAGATACACACCAGGATTTCTACTCACACGCCCCTTACGGGACGTGACCAAACTTTCATTTTGCCTTTACGGAATGCTGACATATTTCTACTCACACGCCCCTTACGGGACGTGACCTGGAACAGTACTATTCCATGAAGCAGGAAGCCAATTTCTACTCACACGCCCCTTACGGGACGTGACGCTATATATGGTTTCATTATCCGGCATTGTATGATTTCTACTCACACGCCCCTTACGGGACGTGACAGCTTTGCCACGGCCGTAATGTTCAGATTATTCATTTCTACTCACACGCCCCTTACGGGACGTGACATCCCGGACGCTGATGACGTGGCGGCGATGGATGAATTTCTACTCACACGCCCCTTACGGGACGTGACTATAATTCCATTCCCGCCGTCCAAATCACTATTTATTTCTACTCACACGCCCCTTACGGGACGTGACATTGTAGTTCATATATACAGGCGGTATATAAAAATTTCTACTCACACGCCCCTTACGGGACGTGACGAGAACTGCGGTGTCATCATCGAAAAATATAAAAATTTCTACTCACACGCCCCTTACGGGACGTGACGTCATGGCTTCCCATGTTCCTTTACCGCTCAGATTTCTACTCACACGCCCCTTACGGGACGTGACAATGTTGCTTTAGATATTTTCAAAGAAATTATGATTTCTACTCACACGCCCCTTACGGGACGTGACTGATAAGGCAATCAATCTGAAAAATATGCAGAAATTTCTACTCACACGCCCCTTACGGGACGTGACCGCTACATTTTGTATTTATGTAACGGAACATTTCCACATATTGGGACGGACTTATTTCTGCTGATATCATTTATATGATATCGCATATATAACTTATTTATTATAATGTTTTTTCAGGCGAACCTCAAGTGGTTTTTGAATCATCACACCTTCGCTACCTTCAAATAATAATTACGCCTTCTGGATCATATGTTTTCTCAGCACCTATATGTTCAATTTTCTTATTCCAGTTGTTCCCAAGATAATAAAATCGCAAACTATCCTCTTCTGGATTAATTAATTTTAATAAACTATCTTTTAATTTCAAAAAAGAGGAATAATCTAAATCAGCTTCAAAAACAGAATTCTGTACTCGTTGTGCATGATTTTGACATTCTTTCGCCACTTTTCTTAACCTGGTTTTTCCTGCTGCACTGACAGTACTAACATCATAACTTATTAAAACCATCATTTTATCTCACCACCTATTTTTGCAGATATGGTGGATAGCTCTCAATGTCGCCTCGTATATATTTGGCAAGCAAATTGCTCTGCACATACGGTAATAATCCAAATGGTATCTTTTGCTTCAGATACGGATGCATTAAATCAGTACGTTTCTTTTCCTGCCATTTTGACAATACTTTTTTCCTGCCATCTGCATTTAACCAAACCGCTCCTGAAATCTGCTTTTCAAAATCTTTTTCTCCTATAATCTGCAGATTCAATAAAGTGATAACAAAACGTTCTACAATACATCTTATTTCTTCCACCATATCGCAGGCCAATGATACACGACCGCTTCGCAATGCATGACAATATCCAATATAACTATCCAATCCTACTGTTTCCAATGCCGCTGCAAATTCATTTGTTGCAAGTGTATAAACAAATGATAAAATTGCGTTTACCGGGTCCAACGGCGGACGTTTTGTTCGAAACTCAAAGCTAAACGGTACTTTTGTATTTGTTATCAATCGATTGAAAATTGAAAAATAATTCTGTGCACAATATCCTTCAATACCCATAACTTCTTCTATTGTCTCTGCTCTATAAACATTCTCAATTCCGTCATGTAAAATCCCCAGTACTTTTTGTATTTCCTGATTATCTCTCAATTCTGCATTATCATGTAATGTTCTGCGTATTACCTGCCTGGTATTACTGAATTTTGCTGCCATCGTATTTTGTGCCAGCTGCAATCCGCATGCTCTGAAACAGTCAATTTGTTCTACACGGAGAAAAACATTTCCTTTTGTCTCTCCACAAACTTTTGCCAGAAATTTCCCCTGTGGCGACATAAAATTAATTGGAATCAGCTTTTCCACGCACTTTCCCATCAACGCCGGCGAACATCCAAGATAACTAAAACACACAATATTTTCCACATTTTCAAAAGGAATCCGAAGTTTAATTTCTCCTTCTGTCTTGCAGACAAGATTTTCACCGTCCAACATCAAATACATCTGTTCATTTGTCACATATATTGTATTTAAGAGTTTTCGCATAACGGTTCCCTCTCAATCTTTTTTATCTCTTTTTTTAAATCAGGGATTTTTCTCATGGATGGCATACATACATCTTTCATAGAACATCCATTACAGT
This sequence comes from Ruminococcus sp. MCC718, assembly GCF_018783905.1. Classification (NCBI taxonomy): domain Bacteria; kingdom Bacillati; phylum Bacillota; class Clostridia; order Eubacteriales; family Oscillospiraceae; genus Ruminococcus; species Ruminococcus sp. MCC718. The sequence goes on along the minus strand of NZ_WQNP01000024.1, from coordinate 50,090 downwards.
TTTGATTTTTTCGAATCGGCGGGATTTTTCCTGCTTTTAAAAAATCCCGCATTTCTGTCAAAAGTCTCTTTAATTCTTCATTATATTTTTCAAAATTTTCTTTTAATGGCAATGATATTCTTTTCTTCACATCTGCATAATACAGAACACCGTCACAGTCCCCTCCAAAAATAGAATCCACACACAGTTTCTGTGCAAAAACCTGCATCAGATCATCTTCCCGATAATCTTTTTCTTTTGGTTTTGTTGGTTTATATTCTACAATAGTCAGTTTATATCTTTGATTGTCATCTTTTATCGTAATCCCTGTTTTATCTTTTTTTAATTCTATACAGTCTGTTACGCCATATAAATTGTATTGCTCATCATCATTATAAACCGGAACCGAAGTATATACTTTTTTGCCTCTTCCTGTATAACTTTTCTCCGGATCATGTACTCGATCATGTAGCAGATTTGCTTTTGTTACGAATATATTCTCGCCCCAGGATTTATTAATTTCTATCAATCCCCAACGATGGGGACAATACATGTAATGCTGTATAGATCGGATTGTTATCTCCTGGCTTTTCATAATTTTTCGATCAGTTCTACTCCTTCCGGCATCTTTTCATCCACTTCAATTTTATAATCATCAAAACAACGAGGAATTTCATTTTCTTCTTTTATTTTAATTTTTTCAAACATTAAATGTGACGGACTATTTCCAAGTACATTGCTGTGTTTGAACACATACAGCTTTCGCATACACATCTTTCCTCTTGCAGCACTATGATCATTCTCAAACATATTTATGATTGCTTCCCACAAAAGTTCCAGATCTGCTTCTGATAAATCTGTGGTCTTATTTGCCAGTGCAGCAGATACATAACCTTCTGCCCGATATAATGCATACGGAATGATGCTTTTCTTTCCCATTTCCGTCTGACCGGTTTCCTGACGCTCATCCGTTGTGCGTGCCTGTCTTGTAATCGTAATATCCTCTATATCGATTGGCGAAATACTTCTGGCAAAATTAAGCTGTACCGGCCCTCTGACAATACCACAAGGATCATTACCTGTCGACATTACTGCTCCAAAAGTTCTCACATCATAATAATTCTTACACATGTATGCACGAGCCTTTTTAACATCATCCTCATTTCTGCCATTATTCTTTGTCTTCAATCCTTCTGCTTCATATGCTGCTGTAAATTTACTGTTCAAGGCTTTATCCGGTTTAATCAGAATGTTATATCCCGCTTCTCCTTCTTTTACCAGTTCTACATAATTTCTGATTTTTCTCTTCAGGCAGACATCCGTAACATAACCATATCCTGACTCAGAGTCTATTCTCGGTGCATTTCCTGCATCCGGATCCCCGTTCGGATTTCCGTTCTCCACATCAAAAAGCATTATAAAATCATATCTGTTCTCCAGTGCCATAATTTATTCCTCCATTTCGTCTCTATTCATTTTTTATTGTTCTTCTTTCTTTTCACTCTTCTTAAAAAGCTCCGGTATTTGCTGGTAATATCCTACAAAAAATTCTCCCTGTTCTGTACGTCGCAACATTTCCGGAAATTTTCCATCCAGTAGTTCTATGATTTTCTGGATTCTCTCATTATACTTATAACGATAATTTGCATTTTTTATTTTTTTTAAGTGATTCTGACTAAGCCGTATCAATTTAGGAAAAATCAACGCCGGTTTTACCGATGCTGATGCAAAATATGCATCTTTAATGGTTCTGTTTAACTCTGTCCCTGCTGCATCTTTCTGCAGCTGTTCCAATACTGCAAACAACCGTCCGCACAAATATGCCGGACTCTTATTTTCTTCATTCAATCCCACTGTAATCTCCTCCTTTTTGTCATTTCTGTTAAGATATGCCTTTACTATACCGCAGCGAATCCTATTGATGTTTCGATCAATTCGGATTCTTCGCAGAGTATTTTCAAATAATGCCACCGGATATTTTCCGCCATATACTACTGCATTTAACAACCCTGCCATTAAAGCCGGATTTACTTTATCATTCTTACTCTTCGGTGAAATCAGTTCTTTTTCAATCATCCAGAGAGGCACCGGCTTTTGTTCCTGTACCACCTGTATTTCCTGTTGAAATCTTGCAATATTCCACAACACATCTGCATATTTCTTACGAATAATAAACTTTACCGAAAGCCTAGAAGAATTAGGCTTTAACCCCAGCATATAAAAATCAACACTTGGATCTACAGTACTTAGATTTTCCAGCCTTTTTGCAGTTATTTTTCCTTCCCTGGCATCTTCCATCATCTTTTTCAACATTTCTTCTGTCTGTTCTGCATTTAAAGTATCAGACTCTCCAAAAAGCAACTGGCTGAACAGATCTTCACACTTATCTTCCGTATCCATTGCCCAAAAGACCATCGTCATATCTTCCAGCATATGTTTGTGTTTTTGAGACGCAAGAAGATAATTCAATGCTTCTGTATATTTTTTCATCATTTCTTCTGAAATTCCGCTGTTATAGGACTGTTCATTTCCATAAGAATTTTCAGAAGGATTATTATAACCGATCAGCACACTTCCTGTTGCAAGTCCTCCATACACCCCTTTGATCTTGCTGTGGATTCTTGCAAGAGGTCTTTCTTCACCTGAAACTGCACATTGTGCAAAATAAGCATCTTTTGCTTCTGCTTTTTGCTTTTCATAATACATGTTCCATTTTTTTGCAAACACTGGTTCATCCTGAAGATAATGTCCAGGTCTTCCAGTCAGGCAGAACACATATCCTGATTTTGCATAATCTTTTTGTAATCTTAACAATTCCTGGTTTTCTGTCTGTTCTTCCGGTTTCCAGTTGAGAAGAAATTTTCGATACGCATTCACAAGCGGTGTATCCATTTCTTCAATAAATTTCAGGTTTGTTTCTACAAAAGCTGCATGGGATTTTTGTGCCTTTCCCGTCCGGTCTGTTGGTGTCAGTCCTTCTTTTTCCAAGTTCAATCCAAACAAATATAACGGTCTGTGCTCTGCTATATTGGCATCAATTCCTGGTTTTTCTGTTCTCTGAGGCATTTTCAGATCCTGCGGCACTAATTTCTTTTTTATTTTTTTCCCGACTGTTACTTCTGTTTCTTTCTGAATATTTATAATATGATCAATCTCGCCTTCTTCCGTCAATGCTACCTCATAATGTATCTTTACCTTCGAATATCCTTCCGGAAGTACCTTTTCTGCTGCCGACAGCATATCATAATAATCACATAATGCTTTTATCAGCATCGCAATCCCTCCCTGTATTTTTGAACATCAATGACTCCCTCAATCATGTGCGGTCTGTAGTATAATGTTTTTGCACGATCGGAGAATTTGGGATTTTCCCAGTCTCCATTAATGGGTTTCCCCCTGTCTTCAAACTGTACCTCATAACTCATATATCCGAGATCAACATCCCCCATTTCCTTGATTCTGCTGCTTATCATTTCTGTATCAAACGCATCTACCAGTTCTATTCTTTTTACCGGAAATTCACTGCACCCAAGACATGGTGTCCGAAACCATTGACCTTTTTCCAGTCTTCGTTTCAAAATGTTATAATGCTTATTTTCTCCGTCATCTTCTCGATTATTTTTCAAGCCGGTCAGCTCAAAGTGAAATTCTATACCATATTTCACTTTTTTCAGAACCATTGCTGCCCTCTGACTTCTGCTTTGAGAAGTATAGATACAAGGATCTCCTCCTTTCTGTTTCATCTGATTTTTTACTGCACTGAGCAGTACCTTATCTTTTACTTCATTTCTTCGAATATTTGCAAAATCAATCTCCTGAAATACAATGATTTTGTCAATCACATAACGGATTGCCGGTTTCCAGTACACACTCTTTAACATTCCTTCCAATGCTCCCGGTGTCGGAACATCATAGCTGACTCGTTCCACTTTCAATTCCGGTCGCGTAAAGCATGCATAATCTCCTTCCACTATGATTTTAAATCCATATCCCATTGTTTTTCACCTCTTCTTTCATAAAAAATAATCTTGTGCTTCCAATAAAATTCCTAAATTTTCGTCATAATAATCTTCATTTGTCAGACAGTATATTCCCGTACCAAAATCGTCTGCAACATGTTGTTTTATCAACTCATCCAATTCTTTCTTAGTAACTGTACAGGTATACTTTTGCAGCTCCTTCTCATTTTCGATTTTTGTATATCTCAGAGTATCCACCAGTTTTCTGCTCTTTTCATCTCTTGGTACAACAATAGAACATGTCCTATCAGGGATCAGTTCAAATTGTTCTGCATAAGTCTGAAATGGCAGATTTTCAAAAGACCTGCACTTTATATGCATCGTATTTTTCTGAATATTCTCTTGTTTTAAGAAAAACACTTCTTCATAGTATTCTTCAATACATTCCGGCTGTGAAATATCTTTATACTCCGCCAACAAACGTTGCGTAATATTCATCTTGTCATTCTGTGCTTCATTTTCAAATTCAAACACAAAAACTTCACCCTTATCCCGCTTTCCTTCTCTGTTACATCTGCCTCCCGACTGGAGAATACTGTCCAGACCATTCAATTCACGAAAAACGGTATATACATCCAAATCAACTCCTGCCTCAATAAGCGATGTAGAAATAATCGTAATCCTTCTCTCTTCCGGTATATTTCCATCTGGAAAATCTTCATCCAGGCTTTTCAGTTCTTCTCTGATAGCCTGCAGAACTTTTTGTCTGTCATATGCAGTCATATAAGTCGATAAGTGATATTTTCTTCCTGTACACATCTGAAAAAGTTGTCTTGCATTTTTCTTCTTGTTTACGATAATCAATCTGGACGGATACTTTTCACTTTTAGCTAATAGTCCTTCCGGACTTACTTTTCCCATATTGATATATTGACATTTTTGAAACTTTTCAAAAAGCGTCTTATCCTTGATCAAATTTTCGATTCGATTATTTGCCGGTGCATAAAGCTTCAGCAACTTTTCAAAATCAGGCATCGTTGCCGTAAGAAAAACAGCTTCGCTGTTCAGATATTTCGTTATATAGGCAATTCCCTGAAGACATGGCTGTAAATAATCCTGCGGCATCATATGTGCCTCGTCAAAAATCAGAATACTGTCTGCCATATTGTGCAATTTTCGAAGTTTTCCTCTTTTATTTGAATAAATGCTTTCAAAAAACTGTACTGCTGTTGTTATGATAAATGGAGCATCCCAATTTTCTACTGCTATTTTAGCTGCTTCTCGATAATCCTCATTTAAATCCACCTTCTCATCATAAGAAAAAGTTGACTGATGTCTTAAAATCTCCAGATTATTTCCAAAAAGTTTTTCAAAAACCTCTGCTGTCTGATCAATAATACTGTTATACGGGATCACATAGATAATTCTTTTTTTCTTTTTCGCTATTGCTCTTTGCAGTGCTATTTTCGCACTCGCTAATGTTTTTCCACTGCCGGTTGGCATATTTATAAGGTAGATGTGTGCATCTTTTGTACTGTTTCGATATGCCTGCTCCTGCAGCAAGCTTCTCGTCTTCTGCAATTCTGTTTTTACTTCAAACGCCTGTAACTGAACATTTATTTTTTCAAGACACTTTTCAAAATCAGCCTGCAATTTTCTCACTACTTCTGTACTTCTGCAAAACTCCGCGGTGTCTGTTGAATCTGCATCTACCAGACAGGAAAATAAATATCTTGTCAGAAATGTAAACTTATCAATTAACCAATCCGCATTTCTTCCGCAATCCGCAGCAAGAAACTGCTGCCATTTTCGAATATCTAATTCCGGCAGTTCCAGTTCTTGCTTGTAGGCATCGTAATCCTCAAACGTCCTGTTCATTCTGCCTTTCAGACTGTTATCCTCATCATTTCCAAATCCCCCATTTGGGATTCCCGTGTGATGTCCTGCAATGCAATACTGCATCATCAGATTCATTGGCTTTGGATACTTTTCACCCACTGCAATTGCTCCACAGGTTGAATGTTCTACACGAATATTTTCCCCTCGGATTCTTCTTTGAAATCCCTCCTGATACTTTCCGATATCATGTGCTTTTCCTGCCGCATAAGCTAGATCTTCCATTTCCGGAATTGCATATTCTTTGCAAAGATTTGCCGTATTCTCACAATGTTCCCGGACAGTTTGTACCTCATTTGTATACTCATTTCTGTGTGCAATATATATTTCCCCCATATTGCTGTACCCTCCTGTATTCTCATAATTCACTTATACCATTCTTTTTCTTTTATGTCAATTTTTTCTTTATTTAGTTAAGTACAATTTACATATCATTATATCTTTTATCAGCTGATCAAAATTTTCAAACACAACTGTGTAAACATATTACCTTCTGACTCGGTACCATAATAAAAATGACCGTATGAAAACTTTTCATTTTCGCATACGATCATCTTTATACTTAACAAAATAATTTCTACTCACATGCACAACCTGTACAGACTTTCCAATTATATTTTATCTTTCCTATTTTTTCAACTGCTTAGTCAAAATCTATCTTAAATCTTACCCGTCAAAAAAGACCAGCACTTTCGCACTGGTCTTTTTCCTTACTTCAACTTTATTTCTTGTTTCTTACTTTGTGATCTTCACGCTTGCCTTCTGGCCTTTTCCTTTCAGCAGTCGTTTGTAGCGTGTCAGTTTCTTCTTCGGTACTTTGATCTTGCATTTTTTGTCAATGCCTTTGAAGGCCTTGCTTCCGACTTTCTTCAGCTGTGTGGATTTGATCGTGATCTTTTTCAGTTTCTTCGCACCGTTAAATGCATTTGCACCGATCTTGCTTACGTTTTTGCCAATGATAACCTGCGTCAGTTTTTTGTTGTTCTTGAATGCATTCTTTGAGATCTCGGTTACTTTGAAGGTAACGCCGTCAATTTTTACAGTTCCAGGAACGGTAAATTTCTTTTCTGTTGCTTTTCTCGGTTTCACCAGAGCAACGGTTCCGTTCTTTGCATCGGATTTTGTTACTTTGTAGAATCCTCTTCCAACCGGTTTGGTTGTTCCGACAGCAGGTACTTTCTGAGTATTCGGATTTGTGTTTGGCTTTTCTGTTCCAGGCTGTGTGCTTGGTGTTTCCGGCCGTTTATTCGTTTCGGTTTCTTTGCCAGTATCCGGCTCGCTGCCTGCCACTTTCAGATTCTGCTCTGCTTTTTTCAGGCTGTCCAGTGCTTTGCGGACGTCTGCGGCACTTGCAGTCTTAGAAGCGGCTGCTTCTTTTGCTGCTGCCAGTGCATTCTGGAATGCATTCCAGCTTGCATCACTGTAATCGCCTTTTGTTTTGTCTTTTACTTCTGCAATCTTGCTGTTCAGTACTGCTTTTGCTTCTTCTAACTGTACATTTGTGGTCGGATCTTCCTCCCATTTTGCAAACAGTGTCAGATCTGCACTTACCGGTGATGCTGCTGTATATGCTACTGTGCAGTTTACATCGCTGTACCAGCCCTTAAATACATATCCGGCTCTGGTCGGATTCTGCGGCAGGCTCCAGCTTTCGCCGGCTGCTACTTTCAGAGACTCAATGCTGTTTCCGCCTTTTGTATCAAAAGCAACGGTGATTTTTTTCTGTGTTGTTGTGTTCTTAATTGCTTTTCCGTAAACTTCTACTTCGCAGATATGGTTTCCGCCATGTGCTGTTCCGCTTGTCAGAATACTTCCGCGTGTGTAAATACGGATATAACGTGCTTTCTGTTCTTTTGCTTCAAATGTCTTTCCTTCTGATGTTTCTGCATATTTTGCATCCGGATTTGCAAGCTTTTCATTGCTCAGCAGTCCGTATGCATACTTGGAATCTGAAACGCTGCTGTACAGCACGGTATCATTTGCATCAAAAGCAGCATCTTCAGATGCAACTACGATCGTATCCTGGTAGGTACGTCCGTCCGCAAAATAACGCCACATTTTCACCTGATCCAGCTTGAATACATCGCCAAGATCGATCTGGAAGTATACGCTGGTTCCTGCCAGTACATCACTTTCAATGCTGTCCAGTGTACAGGTAAAGGAGTTTGAACCTTTATCACCATCGATCATTTTTTCCGGACTACTTTTTTTGTTTGAAACATCCTGATCATTATCTGCACGTTTTACTGTGATGTTGGAAGCCTGCAGAGGGATTTTTCCGTTTCCATCCGGAACAATACCGGAATCTCCGCTGCTGTCTCCGCCAACTGCTGATCCTGCTTTTTCCAGTGCAGCCAGCTTAAGTGTTGCATCTTTTACTTCTGCCTGGCTTACCTGAAGATCAATTCCGCCTCCAACAGTCAGAGTTCCATCTTTCAAATCTTTGATGTTTTTCTCATATCTGCTTGCATCCAGTGTACCGTTGACATAAACTTTCAGACTGCCATTCTTTTCACGGATACCTGCAATGTGTTTCCATGTTCCATCGTTTACAGCTTCTTTGGAAGTTACGGATACATCTCCAACTGTAAAGACTGCTTTTCCCTCTTTATCAATGGAAAGGCTGTAAGCACCTTCCTGTTTCAGAATGTTCATATTGTTTCCGGTTGTTTTTACATAAGAAGATACTGCAAAATCAGCGGTTCCTGTAACAGCTGTTCCGTTCAGCTCATATGCTTTTGCAAGGCCAAGTATTGTCTTTCCTGCCAGTGCTTCGTCCGTTGTTTCCGTTACATCATTTGCATTCTTCAGATCTGTTTTTGCTGATGCTTTCGCTACAACCTGATTCTCCTGATATACAACTTCTGTATTTACTGCTGCTGCATTGCCGGTTAAATCTTTTAATCCACTTACAGAAACCGTTACTTTGCTTCCTGCACTCAGAGTGGATGTAGTCAGCGTTACTTTTCTCTGATTTGCACTTACTTCTGCTTTTGTAACATTTGCTCCGGAAACGGTTGCAGCAGGAGTACCGGTTACGCGCTCATCAAATGTCAGCTCAATCGTGTTGTCCGCAGTGGCTTTTGCAAGTGTCAGCTGAGGTGCTTTTGTATCTTTTGCAGTAGAAAGAGACCAGATACGTGCCTCACCCGGCTGCAGTGTAACTGTGATCACATCGCCGTATTTTACTGTCTGATAGTCGGTCTGTGCATCGGTTGTCTTGTGATCCAGAATTGTTGTACGGTTGAGTGTCTTGCCTTTCAGACTTTCTGCCGCACCAACGTTTCGATCCAGTGTAAAGCTCAGTGTCTTTACGGATGCACTTGGATTTCGCATGGAAATAATACCTTCTTCACCATCCCAGCAGGAGTATCCGTAGGTATTGCCCTTATCCGGTGTCGTACCGATCAGTTTCGCATTTTTCAAAATGTGATAATTTTTCTTAGCCCACTCCAGATATTCTGCATTGATATCCCATTTCTGACCTTCATCGATCATTTCCGGGCTGTAGTACAGCTCCCAGAATGCCGTTCCTCTGGTTCCCATCATATACAGATACGTTTTGAACTCATCATCTGTCATCTGGTTTGCCAGATTGGTTCCTGTTTTTCCGTAGATTGGATCATGATTGTAAATATTTGCCAGTGGGAACTGGAACTCTCTTTCTTTTACAAAATCAAAATATCTGCCGTCACGGTAAGAAAGCAGCTGATCTACCTGTCTGTTCTGTCCGACCTGAACACGTCCGATATCCTGGCTGTTCTGGATCCAGATAGAATTTGCCCACTGCAGATACCATGGACTTGGGTTTACATAACAGGTCAGGTTAAACCACAGATTGTCAATGCCGTTTTTCTCTGCATTGGTACGCAGCGTCTCAAACAGATCGATCCATGCTTCCCAGGTATCGGAAAAATAATACATACCATTCTTTCCGCCTGTCATATGTTTATGATTTGCATTTGTACATGGCTTTGTCGCAAATCCATCCAGTTTCCAGTAATTTACTTTATAAGCATCCTGCATCTGTAAGAAAAACTCAGTCAGTTTCGTCACATACCGTCTGTCACCGACATCAATATCATCGGTTACCGCATTGTATGCACCAAAACCTGCTTTTTCAATAATCTTACCCATTGCAGCGTTATAGTTATAACCACCTCTAGGTCCTACCCATACACCAAATCCGGAGCCGAAGCTTTCTGCAAGATCGGACGCAGGACGGAATCCGTTCGGGAACTTATTGTTGAACTCCCAGAACCCTGTCACATTATCCGTGGTACCGCAGCGTGCCACATCATGAACAGTAGAAGTTGTATTCGAGTTGTTATAATTATTCCATCCGTCATCCACAACATACGAATCCATCGGTTCTACGCCGGATTCAGAGAATCCCTTTTCCATTTTTTTGAATGCAGATTCAATGTTGTCATCGTTAATGGTCATCATATTATCGTACCAGGAATTGTACTGCGTACGGAAATCGCTTCTTGTTGCAATGCTGTTGATATATTCATAAAAGTCAGACTGAATGACATTCATATCCGTACTTCTTGCAGCACCCGCTACGGTCTGCCAGGTCACATATTTTCCGTCTGTGGTAAGCTGGTTATCTTCCTGCAGTTTTTCGAATGTCTTGCCGGAAAAATAACGCATATGTGCATTTTTATTGCTGTCGATCTCTGTTTCTGTCATCGGGAACTCACATCCAAGGAACATTCCCTGAATATAAACCGGCTGGCCAAGAGAAATGACATATCCACTCATACCGCCAACGCCTTCACCCATGATCGGATGTGTCCACACGGTATCATTTGCATTGACATTCAACGATTCCAGATCGATATAATCAATTGCTGCTTTTTCTTTGTCACTTACTTCGATTTCCAGGAATTTACGCATGAAATGATCTCCGTCATCCATGGTAACTTTCATGGTAACATCCCAGTCTACACCGTTTTTGGAAACAGTCTCAAACGGGAATTCTACCATGACTCCGCCGTTCGTATCTACTTTTTTAACTTTGCTGCCTTCCAGAGTCATCTCGCTGGATCTGATCACGGCACTTGCATCTGCTGTACCGACTGCTTTGCTGTACATCTTTACTTCTGCCGCCGTTGCCCATGCCTGACCGTCCGTCTTTGGTGATACAGCAACCAGTTTTACATAACGACCCTTTTTCGGTGCTGTCAGATTGATATAAATCGTTTCTCTGTCATTGTAAGTAAAATCACCTTCTGCCGCAAGGTTTGCATCACTTTCCAGATCTGTTTCACTGTTTCCCACATACAGTTTATATCCTTTGATATCGCCGTTTGTGGAACTGTCCTGACGTGGCTGATAAGAAAATGCGGCAATTTCCTGTTCGCTCTTCATATCAAAAGTCAGGGAATGTGGATATGGCTGATCCGGTGAATACTTGCTGTGCCAGATTGTAGATGCATCACCATCAATAACATTGGCTCCCGGACCGTCTTTTGCACCTACTTCATTATTGTACTGATCGCTTGCTGTAACTGTCCAGTTTGTGCGATCCAGCTCTCCATCCAGTTTTGTTGTACCATCCTGGCGAAGTTTGATAATGAATTCTTCGGAACCCTGTGCCGGTGTAAACGTCAGATCTGCCCTCTTATTATCCAGTTCTGTCGTTGCCAGCTTGTTGTCTGAAGTAGAAAATTTACGCTCCAGATATTCATTTCCGATCGTAACTTCTCCGTTTTTCACGGAGACCTGTGCTTCTCCTGTCGCTGCCTGAACGGTCGTTCCAATCCCTGTTGCTGGAATACCGGTCACTACCATGGCCGCACTCAAAGCAATTGACAACCATTGTTTTTCTTTCTTTTTCAAAATTTTCCTCCTTGTTTGTGCAATATGCATAATTTTATTCGTCTCCCCCCCGCTTTTTATAGTAACATTCGACATTCTTTTTGTCAATCGAATTTCCTTTTTTATTCATACCTTTCAATCTCTGTTTACTCTGCCTATAAAAAAAGAACCGTTTGCATAATTTTTTCATTGCAAACGGTTCCCGTAGAATATTACTTACTCATTTTTTTAATTCAGGATATGAAAAATATTCAGTTAATATCCAAATCCGCTGTCACCTGATAGTAATCACAGGCATGTGCCATATATCCGGTTACATTTGCCCGTGAGATCTGGCTCATCTTCAGGAAAGAGCAGTATACAAAGGCATTGTCGTCCAGAACCGTCTGCTGCATCTGAACTGCAAGCTTGGCACGTTTGTCGGTGTCAAATTCCTGGCTGAGCTGCTCTTCCAACTGATCCAGTTTCTCATTTTTATAAGCTCCCTGATTTTTCGTTGCATCGGAAGTTGCAAACACGGTAAACCAGTATTCCGGATCTCCGGTCGGAGCCTGCACATTTGCCATGGCTGAGACATCCCACGCTGCCGGATCCTGCACAACACTGTTGTTGTCAGCCGTACAGTTGATATCCACATCCATTCCGATATCTTTTAACGTAGCCTGTGCGGATTCTGCCAGAAGCGGAAGCTCCTGTCTGCTTGGATAGGTAAGCCATTTGATTTGAAGCTTCTGTCCGTCTTTTTCACGGATTCCATCGCCGTCGCTGTCTTTCCATCCTGCCTCTTCCAGTACTTTCTTGGCACCTTCCGGATCATAGGATTCGGTCGTTACTTTATCTCCGCCAAAAGCAGAACCAGCAGGGAAGGTTCCATTTGCCGGATAGCCGTTTCCTTCCAGCAGATTTTCCACAAATCCTTCTTTGTCGATACCCATGGCGATCGCTTTTCGCACGGCCGGATCAGTACAGACGGAACCTTCGTTGAAATTCATTTTCAGGAAGAAACATCTGGATGTGGAAATCTGTGAAAAGGTAAAGTTATCGTTTTCGAACATAGGATAGCTTTCATATGCCATACCATAAGCTGCCTGTACCTCTCCTGAGAGCAGTGCATTTGCAAGGGTATTTCCATCGGTGATGGTCTTGATCGTCAGTTCATCAATATGTGGCGTTCCATTCCAGTAGTTTTCATTTTTCACCAGAGTCAGATGATCGCCGGACTGACAGTCGGTTGCAATGTATGGACCGGTTCCGGCTACGATTCCATCGTCAAATCCTGCATCTACATCGATGATACAGCCATATGGATCTCCAAGGTAATTCAAAAGTGCCGGCTTTGGCTCGGATGTGTGGATCGTAAGCACCTGACCGTCTGCTTCCATCGAATCAATCTTTGTATCGGCTGCCGCACGGTCATGGTTTGCCAGCAGATGCTCCAGACATTGTTTCACTGCCTCGGCATCCATAGCTCTGCCACTTGAAAAAGTCACATGATCCTGCAGTGTGATCTTCCAGGTGAGCGGATCGGTATTTTCCCACTCTTTTGCCAGCCACGGCTCCAGCTCCATATCGTCTGAATATTTTACCAGCGTCTCTCCGATTCCATAGCGGATGCATGCCCATCCGGAGTAAGAATTGTGCGGATTGACATCCAGTTCTTCATTGGAAGAATTGAAAGTCGTATCCCCGATCACCAGCGTTTTTTTCTCAGAACCGTCTGTGGCTGCCGCAGATATATCCGACCCAGCTGCCGTACTTGTCCCGCTTTCCGTTTTGTCATTCTTGCTTCCGCAACCGTACAGTCCCAGGCTGAGTGTCACGGTAAGAAGCAATGCCATTATTTTTTTCATGTTCTTTTTCATGCGTTTTTCCTCTTTTCTCTGATTTTCTTTCTGTTCTGATGCCATACAAATAATTCTATTTGCCTTTCACATCCTGTTATATCTGCAAATTACTCTGTTGCAAAGTACCTCTCACATTTTGTCATCACAGCACACTGTCCAGCAACATACGCGTGTATTCGTGTTTCGGAAAATGCAGCACTTCTTCTGTTTTCCCCTGTTCTACGATCTTTCCCTGATACATGACCAGCACACGGTCACAGAAATTCTGCACCAGTGCAATATCATGGCAGATAAACAGATACGACATCTGACGTTCTTCCTGCAGAGCATCTAAAAGCTGCAGAATCTCTGCCTGAACGGTGACATCAAGTGCGGACGTCGCTTCATCTAAAATCAGCAGTCTGGGCTTTATTGCAATCGCTCTTGCAATCGCTGCCCTCTGACACTGCCCGCCACTGACTTCATGTGGATAACGTTTCATAAAATCTTCCGGCAGTCCGCACTGCTTAAAAAGCTCTTTTACAATTTCCATGGCTTCTTTTTTGGGTATACCGGCATTTCTCAGGCTTTCTGCCACAGCATCTCCAAGGCGGCATCTCGGATCAAAACTTTCGGTCGACGTCTGAAAAACCATCTGCATTTTCCGGTAAATGTTTTTCATTTTGTTTCTTTTATAGTGGGTGATGTCTTCTCCATCGAGCAGAATCTTTCCATCGGTACTGTCAAGAAGCCTGGTGATCATATTTACAACCGTCGTCTTTCCGCTTCCGCTCTCCCCGATGATCGCCAGCTTTTCTCCCGGAAACAATTCAAAACTGACATCATCCACCGCCTTATATTCATCCTCTTTTCCATCTGAAAAAATTTTAGTCAGATGCGAAATCTGTAATAATGGCTCCATATTTTACCTCCGAAGAACAGGAATCGCTGCAAGTAATCGCTTTGTATAATCCGACTGCGGATGACTCAGTACCTCCTGCGTCTTTCCGTATTCTTCCATTTTTCCATCTTTCAGAACCAGCATGGAGTCCGCCATCGCACGGATCACTCCGATGTTGTGCGTAACGATAAGGATCGTTGTCCCATACTGTTCTCGGATCATTTTCATCTGCTCTACGACCTGTTTCTGAATCGAAACATCCAGTGCCGAAGTCGGCTCATCCGCAAGCAGGATCTTCGGTTTTAAGAGCATCGCTGCCGCAACGCCAACACGCTGCTGCATGCCACCCGACAGCTCAAACGGATAACTTTTCAGGATTCTTTTTGGATCCTGAAATCCGAATTTTGCAAGCATTTCCGCTGCTTCATCCTCAAATTCGGCTTTTTTTATTTTTCGGTGCTCTTTCATTTCTTCCAGCAGCTGCTCCCCGACGGTTCGGATCGGGCAGAAAGAACTTCCGGCATTCTGGAAGATCATGCCAATTTCGTTCCCGCAGATTTTACGTAGTTCTTTTGCATTTAAATCCAGAAGATTTTTTTCTTCGTACCAGATCTTTCCGCCTGTGACGCTTCCATTCTTTCCAAGCAATCCGATTGCTGCCTTAATCAATGTGGATTTGCCGCTTCCGCTCTCCCCTGCGATCCCTAAGATTTCACCTTTTTCTGCCGAAAAGCTGACCTTTTTGATTACCGGACTGCCATTGTAACAGATATCGACGTTTTCATAATAAATGATTCCTGACATATCTACCTCTCATTTCTTGGATCCAACAGATCCCTTACCGTATCGCCAAGCAGGTTGAAAACCATGACTGAAAGAAAAATGGCAATTCCCGGTGCAAAGGTTACCCAAGGATGTGTCGTCAGCAGATTTCTGGTATCACTCATCATGCTTCCCCACTCCGCAACCGGCGGTTTTGCACCAAGTCCCAGAAACGACAGGCCTGCAAGCTCCATCATCATCGTTCCGATATCCAGCATGGCAGTCACAAGGATCGGTCCTGTGATATTCGGCAGAATATGTTTCAAAATCAGTTTTCCTGTACTGCATCCAGATAAGATTGCCGCCCGCATATAGAGGCTTTCTTTCTGTGCCAATGTCTGACTTCTGGCAATCCTTGCATATTTCGGCCAGCTGATCGCCCCAAGGGCTATAACCGCATTCTGTACGCCGCCTCCCATCACGGCTGCAACTGCCAGGGCAAAAACCAGACCGGGAAATGCAAGGAAAATGTCGGATATCCGCATCAGAATCGTATCCAGTTTCTTTCCGTTCCATCCACAGATGATCCCGACGATCGTTCCGATCACCGTGATCCCGACAACCAGAAGCAAAGTCGAATAGATACTGGTCTTGCTTCCGACGATGACTCTGGATAACATATCCCTCCCATAACGATCTGTTCCGAACGGATGTGCCAGTGACGGACTTGCTTTTGCGATACTAAGATTCTGCTCATAAGGATCATATGGGCATAAGCGTTCGCTGAAATAAGAACCGACAACAAGAATCAGTGCCAGCGTGGCAAAAATAAAAAATCGCTTTTTCAGATGATTTTTCTGCTTCTTCGTTTTTCTTCGTGCTGATTTATCCATTTTGATTCACCCCCAGACGGATTCTCGGATCCAGGCAGTGGTATAAGAGATCCGTGATCAGATTGACTATGACATAGATCAGTGCCATCCATACGACATATGCCTGAATCATCGGGTAATCGCGTGTCGTGATCGCATCCACTGCCAGCTTTCCGACCCCATCCCACATAAAAATACTCTCAATGATTGCTGTACCGCCAAGCAAACTTCCAATGGATAATGCAAGCAATGTAATGATTGTAAGCATGGCTGATTTTATGACGTTTTTCCATAAGATCACGCTCTCCCTGATACCTCTCGCCCTGGCTCCCTGAACATAATCTTTGTTCAGCTCCTCCAGAACGGCTGCACGAACCTGCCGCATATACTTTGCAGACATGGAAATTGCCAGCGTCAGCATCGGCATCAGTGCACTTCTGATATTTACACCGCTTGCGATGACCGGCAGAAGATTCAGTTTGATCGACAGCAGCTGCATCAGAAGCATCGCCACAAAAAAATTCGGCATCGCATTACCGATAAAGCTGAAAAACCGCAAAAGCAGATCCACCCACTTATCCTGACAGACTGCCGCCAGAACACCAAGCGGGATGGAGATCACAACCGTTGCCAAAATCGACATGACCGTAAGCAGCAGCGTTGCCGGAAGTTTGGATACAAATTCATCAAACACCTTTTTCCCGGACACATAGCTTGTCCCCATATCACCATGCAAAAATCCATTCAGCCAGCTTACATACTGAATCAGAAACGGCTGATCCAAGCCAAGTTCTGCTTTCTTTGCATCAATGATCTCCTGCGACACCGCCGTGCCGCGGTTTTCATACATCTCCGTGACAGCATCGCTTCCCGCCACCCGCATCATGGCAAAAGACAAAAAAGTAATCCCTATAAGAATAGGAATCAACTGCAAAAATCGTTGTATGATATATTTTCTCATTACATTACCATCCTGTATACCATTGTCACCGATCGAGCTGTCACACTCGCACCGGGAACACTCTGACTTTTATAACGAAATACAAACCGCACTGTTATTGTATCCCCCCCGCAGGCTTCTTTCTTTTTTATTTTTATGATAGGATACTACCTGATAAAATAATGAAAGGAACCTTGAATATGGATATCTCAAACATGAATAATATAGAATCACGTGTCCAGAGTTACTGGACAAAACGGGCACACAACTTCAATATCGTGCGAAAAAATGAATTAAACAGCAGCATTTCCGAACGCTGGAGAGAAGAAATCGTTCATTTTCTGCCGGAGGGCAAAGTGCTGCAGATCCTGGATGTCGGCACCGGAACCGGATATTTTGCCATCCTGCTTTCTCAGAGCGGACATCAGGTGACCGGGATCGACCTCACCGATGCCATGCTGAAGGAAGCCCGTGATAACGCTGCACTCTATCAGGTCCATCCCACGTTTCAGCAAATGGATGCCCAGAAGCTTGCGTTTTTGGATCAGTCTTTTGACGTTGTCATCTCACGCAACCTGACGTGGACGCTGCCGGATCCGGAATCTGCATACAGAGAATGGATGCGCGTGCTGAAAAAGGGCGGCATCCTGCTGAATTTTGATGCTGACTATGCATCTAATGTCCGAAATCAAAATACTTCCGCTTCTCATATATCCGATACTGAAGTGTATGGTCACTGTGGTGTCACCCCGGAATTGGAACAGGAAAATGCATCCATCACCCTTTCCATGCCAATGAGCCGGAAACAGCGTCCTTACTGGGATCAGGAATTTCTGGAAAACATCGGCTTTTCCAGATCCGGATACGACCTTTCCGTCGGTCAGAATATCTTAAAAGAGCACGACCTGAAAGATGCTCCTATGTTCCTTGTATGGGGTGTGCGGTGATTATTTTACCGCACAGACCATAAACACAGGTGTAGACTGGTAATTGATCTTCTCTGCATCGCTGAGCACTCGCTCTCCGATTGTCTCATCTGCCCAGCAGTCAAATCCAATTTTCTTCAGGATATCCAAATCCCATTTCGGACGCTTCAGCGGGCTTAACGGAACTTGCTTTGCAATGTTCTCCATCCACGCAATGTCCGTTCCTTCATAATAATCTTCTACCTGTTCCTCTTTTGCCCGTTGCCTGTCCTGCTCATATCCGAGTTTTAATTTATCATCATAAAGATATGCATACCAGTTCGCATCAAAATTCAGGATCTTCCCTCCTGGTTTCAGCACCCGCTGCCACTCCCTGTATGCACGCTTCGGATGTTCCAGATTCCAGGTTACATTTCTCGTCACGATATAATCAAACGTCTCCTTTGGAAATTCTAGATTCTGAGCATCCATTCTCTTAAAACTAATCTGATCCGCCAGATCCGCCGCATTGGATTTCGCTTCCTGCAGCATCTGCTCCGTATAATCTACCGCCGTTACCTGATATCCCTCTTCCGCTAAAAGGATCGCAAAAAATCCAGGTCCCGTTCCGATATCCAGAATCTGCACCTGATCTTTTTCCTTTTTCGGCAGCTGCTCCAGTAGCACCTCTTTCCATTTTTCCTTCTGCTCACTGTGCAGCTCTTCCTGATTTACTCTGGAATAACCATCCGCACGGTTGTTCCAGTAACTTCTGATCTCCTCCAGAAGTTTTTTGTTCTCCATAAGGAATACCCCCTTGTATGTATCGAATAAATGATGCCTGTACATTCTATAATAAGCCATAACGGTTTCAAGAATGCCTCTGGCATTCTTGCTGCGAGGTGCACATCATGCATTGCATGACATATTCTTCTGTGCAGACACAATCGCAATGTCAAGCGGATATTCGCAATCCGCTTTGCTACTTGCTCATAACCAAATAACTGCTCCGCAGTTTATCAGAAGAAGCTTGCACTCCTCCTGATACAAGCAAGTCCCCACCCACTGCTTATTGCTTTTCGCAATTGAAGCAGGGGACTTACTTGATTTGGTTAAACTTTTGACACTGACATCATTATATTGATTTTGTATACTTCATACAAGCCTCCCGGGGGGTTGTTTTCTGCCTTGATTTTCTCTCCTTTTTCTTTTATAATACTCTTATCATTTCTTTTGCTAAATCGTGATTTAGTAAATCTGGATTTAGCAATCTTCTCATCTGCAAACAAGCTTAGGTATAACCATAGCAGAAGAAAGCAAACTCAGCAAATTCAAGAAAGGATGTGTTAGGATGCCATTACCACAGCATGAAGATTACACTACCGAAGATATTTATCATTTGCCTGAAGGGACCCGAGCTGAGCTGATAGATGGTCAGATTTATTACATGGCACCGCCAACCAGAACTCATCAGAAACTTCTTTTTTCAATCAGTCGTACCATTGCCGATTATATCGATTCAAAAAAAGGAATCTGTGAGGTTGATATTGCTCCATTTGCAGTATTTCTGAATGAAGATAACCAAAATTATGTAGAGCCGGATATCAGCGTTATCTGTGACACAGAAAAACTCTCAGAAAAAGGCTGCACCGGTGCTCCAGACTGGATCATTGAAATTGTTTCACCCGGCAGTCGGAAAATGGACTATTTCACCAAACTTTTCAAATATCGCACTGCAGGTGTTCGAGAATACTGGATTGTGGATCCGGGCAAAAATCTGATTCTGGTTTACAATTTTGACACCAGCGATTCCGAACAATATACTTTTGCCGATACAGTCAAAGCCGGGATTTACGAAGACCTGTATATTGACTTTGCTAATCT